>JAKFYL010000409.1 GCA_021730845.1 Planctomycetota bacterium
AATCCGCACCGGCACAGTAGTTCCCATGGATGTCGCCAGGCCAGCAACGGCTAGATCGTCAACGCCGTCCAGGTCCACATCACCGAGGTTGGCCAGCCGCCGCCCGAACATGTCGGGCGGTTGACCCACCAAGGTGCGCACAAGCGCGCCACTGGCCCCGGAGTACAGCTCGACACGCGAGTTCTGAGCCCCGATTTGCGAATACCCGGGAATACCGATCGCGATCTCGTCCCGCCCGTCACCATCCAAGTCCCCGGCGGAAATGGCGGCCGCGCCGAAATCGTCTCCGATCTGACCGGTCCATGTCCGCAACAACTGGCCTGTTAGGGACGAATGAATGGCCACGCTGCCAGAACCGTTCTGCCCACCGGGTTGGGCTAGGAGCACATCGCTCCGACCGTCGCCGTCCTGGTCTCCCGCGCTGGTAATGACGCCGGGTGGCAGATTGACCATCACTCCTTGGGCGAGCACCGCAGGAGCCAATAGGAGTGAAACAACGGTCGTAAAAGTCTGAGTGATCATGGGCAGGGGCCTGTTGAGTAAGAAAGTGCCGAATCGCCACCTACTAGGCGTTCCCGCCGCTCGCACCTACATCGTCGATTTCCTCGGCGCCGTGTTCATCAACTGGCAACCGCGGAGAAAACAAAGGGATAGCGCCCCAGCTCGCCATCCGGGCCCTAGTCCCCGGATCTTTTGGCCGGGGGCCCGCGCGTGTGTGACTTTCCATCCCACGGTGAGTAGCCCCAGGACAGGGGGGCTGCTCCCAGGCCTTTGGCCCAGTCTTGCCCCACTGTCTCGCAGAAGTTGCGGCGGGCTTGCTCGCCGCAACGGCCATTGGTTGCTGGGCAGCCCCCCTTCTGAGTTCCCTAGAAGTCGTGCCATCGACTCTTGAATCCCTCGGCCTGGTCAAGCGCCGTGCCCGTCCCCAAAGCCGGGCTATAGCAAACTCGAGTTCTTGGGACAGCCCAGCCGACACCCATTCACGCCTTGCGCACCCAGCGCAATTTCGCGGAACGCGAGCGCGGGTTGGCGTTCTGTTCCGCGAGCGAGGCGCGCACGACTTCGTCGTTGCCGCTCGAGTACAGCCCGCTCTTGCGGCCCGACTCGAAGGCCTTTTTCACGCGCCGGTCTTCGCCGGAATGGAAGCTCAGGAAAGCGGCGCGACCGCCGGAGCGCAGACACTCGGGCAGCGCGCGCAGCAGCAATTCGAGCACCCCAAACTCATCGTTGACCTCGATCCGGAGCGCTTGGAACACACGCCGCACGCTGCGATCGATTTCTTCCTCCCCCAGTCGTTCGGGCAGTGCGCCGCGGATGGCTTGCGCCAGAGCACCCGTCGTGCCTAGCCGCCCGCGTTGCCGGTCCAGCGCGCGGGCCAAGAACTCCGCGAACGGCTCGTCGGCGTTCTCGGCCAATACCCGGGCGAGATCCGAGATCGAGGCGCGACTGAGCCATTCCGCCGCTGAAAGGCCGCGTGAAGGGTTCATGCGCATATCCAAAGGCCCGTCGCATTGGAAGGTGAAGCCGCGCGCGGGATCGTCGATCTGCATCGAGGACACGCCCAGGTCCACGAACACGAAATCAACGCCGTCCGACCATTCCAGCTCATCGAGAATCGAGCGCAGGCCGGCAAAATTCGTGCGCTTGACGATGAGTTCGTCGGCGCCGACGCCGGCTTGCCGGAGGCGCGCTTCGGTCTTGGGAAGCTCGATTCGGTCTGCGTCCAAAGCCAGCAGTTGCCCAGCGGGACGCAGCCGCTCGAGCAGGTGTTGTGTGTGCCCACCGTAGCCCAGCGTGGCATCGACCCCGCGTTCGCCCGGCGCGGGCATCAAGGCGGCCAAGACCTCCTCCACAAGAATGGGCACATGCTGCCCAGCCGGAGTCATGCCGCGCTGCTTGACGTGCGCTACCAGCTCGGGATAGCGGTCGGGGGCCAGCTCCTTGTACTTCTCCTCGAAGCGACGCGGGTGCGTGCCCCTGTAGCGCGCGCGCCGGCGATGTCCCGCGGAGGAATCAGACTCAGAATCCGTCACGGTACTTGCGCTGCACTACCGACGACAAAGCGCTACCGCGCGGCTCACTCCATCGGAACTTTGGACGCCCGCACACTGTGCTGCTTGCCGGTCGAATTCGTGCGCGCCGCCGCGTCGGCGTCGGCACCAGCTTTCTCAGAGTAAGGGAAGGCCTTGAGCGCAACTCCGGAACCGCCGCATACCTCCCACACGACCTTCATACGCGCCGAGACGACCACCTTTTTGGTGCGTGCCTTGGGCTTGGTCTCTTTCTTGACCTCTTTCGCGGCCGCCTTTTCCTTTTCCTTGGCTTGAGCCTCCGCGGCGGCGTGGGCGATTCGGTCCTTGTTCGACATGCGGTTCATAAGTGCCATCCTACGACACGGTGCGGTCTTGCGCCCGGGAAACCGCCGGAGTGCGCTTTCGAGGCCGATTGGCGCGCCTTTGTTGCCATCGGCGAGCCTGTTGGTTGCGGACCCTTCGAACGGAAAAGGGCTGGGTACATGCCCTCGGAGGTGTTTTGCAGTCGCTCGCGTGGGTGATTGTTCGTTCCCCGTGAAGGCGCTGCTTGCATTTGGGAAGCGCAGGCTGGAGGAACCTGCCAGCGCTTGACTTGGTCCGTGGAATGGGCTTTTCTGAAGTCCTTCCACAGTTCCGAGCGCTCAGCGCTCGTTCCATTCCTCTAACCGAGATAAACCATGGCCAAAGGTCAACTGCAACCCAAAGACAAGAAGAAGCCCAAGCTCTCCATCAAAGAGAAGCAAGACAAGAAGAAGGCCAAACTCGCCGCCAAGGGCTCGTAGCTCCGGCTGCGTCGAGACGGATTATGGAGCGCGGCGGGCGAAGTATTCGCCCGCCGCGCTCATTGTGTTTCGTGGGTAGGCCACACGCTGTGGACCGCGCTAAGCGAGCAGCGGTCTGACGACTTCACCCGCAACATCGGTCAGGCGGAAATCTCGACCCTGACTGCGATAGGTCAAACGCTTGTGATCCAGCCCCAGTAGATGCAGCAGCGTCGCGTGCAAGTCGTGCACGGACACGGGATCTTTGACCACGCGATAGCCGAGCTCATCGGTCTCACCCAAGCGCACGCCCGGGGCGAACCCTCCGCCGGCGAGCAGCATCGTGAAGGCGTGCGGGTGATGATCGCGCCCCAGGAACGTGGAACCGTTGCGGCGTTCGTTCATCGGCGTGCGGCCGAATTCGCCGCCCCAGACCACCAGTGTGTCGTCCAGCAAGCCGCGCTGGGCGAGATCCTCGATCAGGGCCGCGCTGGGCTTTTCGCACTCGCGGCAGCGCTCGGGCAGGGAGTGCACGATGTCGTCGCCGGTTCCCGTGCCGTGGCTGTCCCAACCCCAGTGGTAGAGCTGCACGAAGCGCACGTCGCGTTCAAGCATGCGCCGGGCCAAGAGGCAATTGTTCGCGAAGCTCTGCTTGCCGGGCTCGGCGCCGTAGGCCTCCAAGGTAGCGGCGGATTCCTGCGACAAGTCGGCCAGCTCCGGCACGCTGCTTTGCATGCGAAAAGCCATCTCGTACTGGGCGATGCGCGTTTCGATCTCGGGGTCCTGGCGCTGAGCGAACTGCATCTGGTTGAGCTGCGCCAGGGCGTCCAGCGAGCGCCGACGCGAGAGCGCGTCCATTCCCGGTGGATTGGACAGGAACAACACCGGATCGCCCGAAGAGCGCAAGCGCACGCCCTGATGCACGCCCGGCAAGAATCCGCTCGACCACAGTGAGGCTCCGCCATCGGGACCGTACTGGCCCGAGGTCAGCACGACGAAGGCGGGCAAGTCTTGGTTCAAGGCGCCCAAGCCGTAGGAGAGCCAAGCGCCGAAACTAGGTCGCCCGATGCGTTCGTGTCCGCTGGTCAAGAACATCTGCGCGGGCGCGTGATTGAACTGCGTCGTGTGCATCGAGCGCACGACCGTCAGGCGGTCGGCAATGCGCGCAAAATTGGGGCACAGCTCCGAAAACTCGTGGCCCGCTTGGCCGTGACGTGCAAAGCGGTACGGAGATTTCAAGATCAAGGGCGTGCCCTTGATGAAGGCAAAGCGCTCGCCCTGGGTGAAGCTCTCCGGAATGGGCTGACCGTCCAGTTCCGCCAGCTTGGGTTTGGGGTCGAACAAATCCAATTGGCTGGGCGCACCGGCCATGTGCAAGAAGATGATGCGTTTGGCGCGCGCGGCCAGGGGCTTCGCGGGCATGCCAAGGGCCGCTTGCGCCGAACTCTCCCGCGCAAGCAAGGAAGCGAGCGCGAACGAACCGGCCCCCAGGACCGCGTCTCCCAGGAAGTGCCGGCGTGTCAGCCGACGCGTTCTCTCGCTAACGGGGTCCATCAGTTTCGCATCACCGTTTCGTCTAGGTTGAGCACGACATTGGCCAAGGTGGTCCAGGCGGCTTGCTCGGCCGAGTCGATCTCGCCGCCTGCTCCGCCGCGCTGCTCGCGCTCGATCGCCAAGAGGTCCAGAAGCACGTCCAGCTCCTGTGCGCGCGGCTCGCGCGCGGTGGCCAACCGAAACAAGTGCGCGGCGCGTGCTGCATCCTGTTCCCCGCCCTCCGCCAGCGCGCGCTTGCCTAGAGCAGCGGCACACTCCACGAAAGCCGGATCGTTGAGCAGCGCCAAGGCTTGCAAGGGCGTATTCGTGCGCGCGCGCACTGTACAGCTGAGTTCGCGGCTGGGTGCATCGAACAGCGTGAACGTCGCGTAGGGCGAAGAACGCCGCCAGAAAACGTACAGACCCCGGCGATAGCGCTCGGCATCTGTGGCATTGCTCCATTGATCGTTGCTGTACACCGGCGCCCAAACGCCGTCGGGCTGATAGGGCATCACACTCGGGCCCTTGAGCTGGGGATTGAGCAGCCCCGCGGCAAACAGCGCCACATCGCGCAGGGTCTCGATCTCCAGCCGCAGGCGCGGCCCGCGTGCAAGCCAGACATTCGAAGGATCGCGTTCGAGTAGGTCCGAATGCACGTGCGACGATTGCCTGTAGGTGGCAGACATCACGATGGTCTTTTGAAACGCTCGCACATCCCACCCGGAATCCACCAGCGCGCAGGCCAGCCAATCGAGCAACTCCGGATGGCTGGGAGCGTCGCCGCGCGTGCCGAAATCATCCAACGAGGCCACGAGGCCGCGCCCGAACAAACGCGCCCACAGGCGATTGGCGATCACGCGCGCCGTGAGCGGATTGTCCTTGGATGTGAGCCAGCGCGCGAAGGCGAGCCGATCGGCAGGGTCGTGCGGATCCTTGGCGCTGAGTACAGCCGGCAGTCCGGGCTGAACTTCGTCTCCGGGCGAAAGGTGACTGCCTTTGAGGTGCACGTGGGTCTGACGGCGCTGGGCGCGCTCCTCGAGGACCAGCGTGGTCGCGACATGACCGCGCAAGGCCGCAAGCTCGGCATCCCGTTGCTGCAGCTCTTCCTCGAGCAGCTGAGCTTGCGGGGTGTATCGCGCAGGCACGAGCTGGGCGTGCACCAGGGATCGGGGCGCGGGACATTGGGCTAGCTGCCGGCGCAAGTCCGCCGTACGCGCGGCCAGCTCGGCCTCTTGGCGTGCTTGCTCGCTCGTCGGTAGTCGCAGCAGCGGTTCGAGCACATTGCCTGTGTCCGTGGTGTTGTCGAAGTAGGCGTACAGTTCGAAGTACTCCTTTTGTGAGAACGGATCGAATTTGTGGTCGTGGCATTGCGCGCAGGCCAGCGTACTTGCTAGCCAAATCGTGGATACCGTATTCGTGCGGTCGACCACCGCGGCGCTGCGGAACTCTTCCGCATCGGTACCACCTTCTTCGTTGACCAGGGTATTGCGACAGAACCCCGTTGCGATGCGATCCTCCAACGTGGCGCTGGGCAGGAGGTCTCCGGCGATTTGGCGCAGCGTGAACTGGTCAAACGGCATGTTGGCGGTGAAGGCGTCGATGACCCAGTCGCGCCACGGCCAGTTGGATCGCCGCGCGTCTTTCTCGTAGCCGTTGGTGTCGGCGAAGCGCGCCAAGTCGAGCCACCATTGCGTCATGCGCTCGGCGTATTGGGGCGAGGCCAGCAGGCCATCGACGACTAGCTCGTACGCAGTCTCGGTGGGATCTGCCAGGAAAGCGTCGACCCGTGCCAGCGTCGGCGGCAGGCCGGTCAAGTCCAAACTCACCCGCCGCAAGAGCGTGACCGGATCAGCCGGCGGCGACGCAGATAGACCGTGCTTGTCGCGCTGCGCGGCAACGAGCGCGTCGAGGGCCTCACTCGGCGGAAAAAGCGCCACGTCGCCGGGAAGCTGCGGACGCACGATCGGCGCGTAGGACCAATGCGCCGGCGCGACGAATGCGTTCTCCAGCTCGGCCGGCCAGTCGGCGCCGGCATCGATCCAACGCCGGAGTGTTTCGATCTGTTGCGGCTCGAGCGCCGGTCCTGCTTGGGGCATGCGCTCCATCGAATCCGTGGACAGCACGCGCTCTAGGAGCAAACTGCGGGCGCTGTCTCCTGGAGCTACGACTGCCAGTGTGGATAGGCGCTGGTCTAGGCGCAGATCACCTTTCCGTTTGCGCGGGCCGTGGCACTCGATGCAGCGCCCGTCGAGAATGGGCTTGACGTCGCGCGCGAAATCCACGCTTGCTAGCTGCGTGCTCGGCCGTTGCTGCGCGTCCTGGGGTTCTGGAGTGGAAAGACCCAAGCCAGCCGCGCACAGCAGCCCACAGGCGAGCATGGCGAGGCTTGTTGACTGGCTCACTCGATGCGCCGCAGAACGATATTTCGGAACTGGATCCTGGCGCCCTCCGACTGCAAGCAAATATGGCCGGCGACACGCTCGACCCAGGTGGCGGAATTTTGCAGAGTGCCATTCACCTCTAGGCCCAGGTTGCCGCGGTCCATGGTGATCTTGTAGCGGTTCCACTCGCCCAGCGGCTTCTCGTTGCTGGGCGCGAGACGCTGCGTGCGCCGGCCGTCGGTACGCGACTCGTCCACGAGCATGGAAACTTCGTCGATGTTCCAGATATCCCCCGCCCAGCGGTGTTGCAACTGAGCTTCGACGCTCTTGGGCCAGACTTTGTCCGGTCCAACCTGGCGCAGCAGCACGCCCGAGTTGCCGGGCTCGCTGCCGGGTGGAAAGCGCCACTCCAGTTCGAGCACGAAGTCTTCAAACGTTTCCTGCGTGCGCAGGTACCCGATCGGCTGGCCCTTGCAGTCGAGCACGCCATCCTGAACCGACCACACGTCGGAGGCCGACTTGCTGGCGTCCGTGAGGTAGTGGGTCCACCCGCTCAAGTCCACGCCGTTGAACAAGGCCTGCGCTTCGCTAGCGACGCGTACGGCCGCGCGATCGACGGTCAAGAACTGCACGAGATCCGCTAGCTCCTGCGGCGAAAGCCCGGCGCTGATGTTGTCGGGCATGGTCGAAACCTTGGCCTTGCGCCGCGAAACGATGCTCTCGCGGGGTAGGCTGGTGCGCACCCCAGCCGTGTCCTTGAGGAGCACCTGTTCGCCGTCGGCCAGCAAGAAGCCGGACACGACACGACCTTCCTCGGTCTCGAACATCCACGTGTCGTAGCCGAACGCAATGCCGGCACTGGGATTCAAGATCGCGTCGAGCAACGCATCTTTGGCGTACTTCGTTCGAGCCGCACTCAAATCCGGGCCGATTTCTCCGCCGCGACCGTGGATTACGTGGCAGCGACTGCAGCCTGCCTGCTGTGAAAAGAACAACTTCTCGCCGCGACGCTCGTCGCCAATCAGGGCGGCCAGCTCGGCGATCGAGACACTGGCGGCGGATGCGCGCGGAAATTGCTCGCTGGCGAGTGCGCGCACCGCAAGGTCCGGATTGGTGAAGATCGAGTCACGGATCCAGCCGCGAGCTTCTGCGTCGAACCGACCCGCGCTGGCGGCCGCGAGCAGCATCAATCCGCCTTCGCGGGTCGTGCACAATTCTTTGGCTGCGGCGGCGCGCTCGGCGGCCGGTTGTTCGGCGTCGGCGAGCAGAGCTACGCGCGCCTCGAAGTGCGCTGGATCCACCGGCACGCGCGTCGACACGCGAAAGCGCAGCGAAGTTCCACCCCCCTGGCGCACGCCTTTGTCATCCGGCCCAACCTGCGCTTGGAAGCGTTCGTAGGCTCCCGCGGGCAGGGCATAGACGATACGGGAGTCCGCGTGCGTGCCGATTCCGCGCGCTAAGGACTGTCCAGCGACGGACAAAGGTCCGCCTTCGCAGTTTTGGTTGCGCCGGACCGATCCCCAAGCCGCTGCGGCTTCGATCCACTCCAGATCGACGAGTTCGACGCGGCCCGCGGGTCCATCGAGCGTGCCCCCCACCCAGTCGGCCCAGTCGCAACTATTGCCGTTGCCGCCGTCCTGGACTTCCAGAATCAAATGCGTGGCTCCGCGCAGATCCACGTCCACGCTCGCGATGCCGGCATGCATGAGCGGCGACTCGAATTGGACCTGCCCGTCGGCTTCGGGCGCGGAGCCCAGTTGGCCGGCTAGATTCCACGCGCTCCAGTCGTTTCCGTCGCGAAAGCGCAGCCACCAGCGCGAGTGCTCGCGCACGTCCGGCAAGGTGCTCATGGCGAGCTCCAGCAGCGCCTCGCCCGCCGCGCGATCTTCGACGAACGCAAGCGCATCGATGGCTCGGGCGCGCTCAGGCACCGCAAGCGACGCGGCCGCGGCCCGCGCTTTCAAGCCGGGCACGGCCTCGGCTGGATGCAAAGCCCAAGCCAAGCTGGTCACGCGCACATCCCACTGCAAAGGATCGATGGCAGGGTCGACGATGCGGGCCCATAGGCGTGCCTCACGGCCGCGCGCCGCCAGACTCAAGGCTTCCAGGTACGTGCGGTCCTTTGCGTCAACGCTTTGCGACAACTCCAGCCACAAATCGTCGGCTTGTGGCGATGAGTCTCCCTCGAGATTCAAGGCCACTTCGCGGCGCAAGCTCGGCTCGCTGCGAATCTCGCGCAAGCCGCGCGCGCGCCATTCCACGATCGCTCGAGGCAAGCTCAGCGACGCCCGAACGGCTGCCGGCAGCGGCGCGCCTTGCATGGCGAGCAACCACTGCATGCGAGCTAAGGTGCGTTCGTCGTACGGCGCGCCCGACACGAGTGCGCGCTCGAGGGCCTGGGGGGCCTGCTCGTCTTCGAGCAATGCCCGCGCCGCCCGTCCGCGTACGTTGACTGCGGGCGAGGCCAAGGCCGCTACGCAAGCAGCGGTGTTCGACAAATCCACCAGCACAGGCTTCGGCGTCGTATTCGAGCGCGCGATGCGCAGGATGCGACCGTAGCCCTTGCGGTCCCCCATGGCATGGCCGCCCACACCGGGGTCGTACCAATCCGAAACGTACAGCGCGCCATCCGTGCCGATCAGGACATCGCTGGGACGAAACCAAGTGCGCGTCTCGGTCGATTCGCCAGCCGGTCGCGGACGCAGGAAGTCCATGTTCGCCAGCGCAATGCCTGCGCCGTCAGGTTCGGGCGAAAGGCCATACACCACGCGCGCGCCGGCATCGGCAGCCAGCATCCAGCCCTCGAACTGGGAACCCAAGTTCGCGTTTTCGATCAGGGCCACGCCGGTGGGCCCGCCCGCGCCCAGAATCGTGCCCATCGGGGCAACGCCGGGATCGTCTTGATGCCAATGGGCGCGCTGCGTGTCCTGTCCCGGCCGGCGATCCGCGGTCCAATAGCGCGCGCCGTCCTTCGAGAAGTAGCCGTTGTTCGAGCGCGGCAGGACCCACAGTGCCCGGCACGCTTGGTTGCCGTCGTCGTCGTTGTCCGAGACATACAAGTCTCCAAAGGCGTCGATGGCGGCCTCGTAGTTGTTGCGAAAATTGTGGCCACGAACGCTCAGCCCGCCGCCGTCCTGGTCCAGGCGCAAAATCAGTCCGCCGGTCCACAGCCGGCCGTCGTCGCTGATCAAATCGGGCGTGTTGTCCGCGACGAACTCGCCGCCGTCGTTGTACAGCGACCCCGAACGCAAGTTGAATCCATCGCGGTCGGTTACCAGGTGCGGGCCGGCGTTGCCGACGGCGACGTAGTAGCGCCCATCGGGCCCGATCACGAACGAGTGCAAGCCATGGTCGTGGTCGGGACCGCCAAAGCCGGACAAGAAGGTCTCGCGGCGATCGGCCTGGCCGTCGCGGTCGGTGTCGGTGTATACGAACGCGTGCGGAGAACACGAGACTAGTGCGCTGTGCTCGCCCAAGACGCAAATGCCAAGCGGCGCCACGAGGTCAGGGTCCTGAACGAAAACGCTCGAGCGATCGGCGGCGCCATCGCCGTCCGTGTCCTCGAGAATCACGACGCGATCGCCCGCGGGATGTTCGAGCCCCGGGTTGCGGCCGCGCCACTTGCGGTAGTTGACGGCTTCCGTGACCCAAACGCGACCGCGCGCGTCGGTGTCCATGGCCGTGGGGTTGAAGAACAACGGCGCTTCCGCCCACAGGGAAACAGTCAGGCCCGCGGGAACCTCGAAATCGGCGGAAAGATCGCGCGGCCCGTCGCCGAGCATTCCTAGGCACCACCACACACACCAAGCGCTAGGATCAAGCATGGCCTAAGAATAGGCACTCGCTTACCTAGCCGCCACGCGGGAACCCCAAGGGGCCTGGCGCGGGCCAGGGGCACGTGGAATTGCCATTTCTCGCTGGCGTTTCCCGCCCGACGCGCGACACTTTTCGCCGCCCAACACCCCAGACGCACCCGCCATGCAAATCAAAGAGAACACTGTGGCAACGATCGAGTACACCCTCACCGACGACTCCGGCGAAGTACTAGACACTTCGCGCGGCAGCGAGCCGCTGAGCTACATCCACGGTGTAGGCGGTCTGGTTCCCGGGCTCGAAGCCGAACTCGAGGGCAAGAGCGCCGGAGACACGCTGAAAGTGCGCATTGCTCCCGAAGATGCCTACGGCGAGCGCGACGAGGATTTGGTCGCGCGCGTGCCGCGCTCGCAGATGCCTGGCGGTGCGGATTTGGAGGTGGGGATGCAATTCCAAGCCAGCGGCCCGGATGGCGGCGAAGTCGTCACTCTGGTGCGCGTCGAGGACGACGCCGTCTGGCTCGACTCCAACCACCCGCTGGCCGGAATGCACCTGAACTTCGACGTCACCGTGGTGTCCGTGCGGGCCGCCACGCGCGAAGAGATGCAGCACGGCCACGTCCATGGCCAGGGCGGCCACCACCACTAGAACCAGCCGCGAGTCGGTGCCGCGGCCGATGGTGCGAGCGGGCCAGGTACTTGCAGGCAGGCAAACGAGTGGGCGAGCTGCATGCCCGGCTGCCCCCCAAAAAACCCGGCCACCTTCGTGTGGGCCCTTAGAGGGCCTGCCAACCCTTGCCTAGGCCTGGACTTGGGGTGCCAGCAGGTAAAAAGGAAGGCCTTACAGAGCGCATGGGCTGGCGCTTGTGGGAAGTGGTGGGATACTAGGACCCAGCAGGTTTGCACGCCGGTCGCCCTTCACGGCCGAGCGGGCACGGCCAGGCATTGCGCCAGCTCGGCGCGGAGTGCTTAGGCGGAGTCCCTGTCAAGACCGCTCGCTCTGCCACCCAAAATCAGGAACATGCAAATACCTTTCTTCTCTCTCCCAAAGGGTAGCCGCAGCAGCCGGCTGCTCTTGGTGTCCGCAGGGCTGGTTGGCTTGGCCGCCGCGCCGGCTGCAGCTCAAAACCAACTCTGGATCCAGCAGTTCGGTACCACCTCTTTCGAAAGCGCAATCGGCGGCGCTAGCGATGGCAGCGGTGGAATTTTTGTTTCCGGCTACACCTCGGGCGATCTAGGCGGGATCAATCAGGGCGGCTCCGATGTGTGGCTCGCCCGCCGCAGCGGAACGGGAGCCCAGCTTTGGGCGGTGCAACTGGGAACGGTTGCGGACGACGAGGCGCTGGCCAGCACTTCGGATGGTGCAGGCGGCTTCTTCGTAGCGGGCCGAAGCTTGGGCGCCTTGGGCGGCCTCAATGCAGGCGCCGATGACGCATGGCTGGCGCGCTACGACTCCGCGGGCACACAGTTGTGGATCCAACAACTCGGCACGATTGCGCCGGATGCCGCCTACGGCCTGGCCACGGACGGCGCCGGTGGCGTATTCGTGATCGGAGAGACCGAGGGCGACCTGAGCGGCGTCAATGCGGGTTTCACGGACTGCTGGATCGCGCGCTATGACAGCGCGGGTGTGCAGTTGTGGATCACCCAATTCGGAACTCCGTCCTTCGACTTCGCGCGCTCCGCGACCACGGACGGCAACGGCGGCCTGTTCGTGGCTGGAATGACCTTTGGCGACTTGGCGGGACCGAACGCCGGCAGCCTCGACAACTGGGTCGCTTTGTACGACGGCACCGGTACCCAAGTTTGGATCCAACAGTTCGGTTCGGTCGACGCCGACGCAACGTACGCGTCCGCACCGGACGGAGCCGGCGGCGTGTATGTCGCTGGAGGTACGCGTGACAACCTGGGCGGCCCCAACGCCGGGGACTACGATGCTTGGCTCGCTCGTTACGACATCACCGGAACGCAGGTGTGGGTCAAACAACTGGGCACCGCGGCCACGGACGAGATTCACGCCGCGGCAGTGGACGGTCTTGGCGGCGTGTACGTGGGAGGTTTCGCGGCAGGTGCGCTGGGCGCTCCGCATACGGGCGGACCCGACGCGTGGCTGGCGCGCTACGACGACACGGGAGCGCAGTTGTGGATCCAACAATTGGGTACGGCCTTTGTCGACGCGCTGAACTTCATCGTTCCTGTCGGAGTGAATGCGGTGCTCACTGGGGGCCCGAGTTCAGGCAGCCTGGGCGGCGCGAACCTGGGCAGCGTCGACGTGTGGGTCGCAAACTACGATGCCAATTGCGGCACGAACCAAGGCTAC
>JAKFYL010000025.1 GCA_021730845.1 Planctomycetota bacterium
AAAGGTGTGGGATTCGAGCCTGGTACCGTACCGCCGTACCGCCGTACCGCCGTACCGCCGTACCGCCGCCGTACCGCCAAATCGATCGCGGTCGCGGACTGCCGGGCAAGTGGAATCAGCCGCCCTGGCAGCGTTTGCGCATCAGGTCGCGCAGTTCGAGCTCCAGCCGTTGGCGCTCGCGCTCCAGTTCTTGTCGCCGGGTGTCGTTGATCTGGAGTTTGAGTTCATCCACTTGCGCGTACAGGTAGGTGTGATGGCGCAAGTCGTCGTAGCAGCGCTGCAAAGCGGCGTAGCGGCCGATTTCGGCGCGCACGATGCGGTCGCTTTGCCGCACGAGTTGGGCGAATTCCGCCACTTGGGGCGTGCGCACCTCTTGTTCTAGGCGCGCGACTTCGCCCAGGAACTGGTCGAAGGAATCGCCGCGGGCGTGGACGGAGCGGCGCAGGAACTCGGCGAACTGCGCCACGAGCGCGCTGGTGCGATAGCCCGCGCCCGCCTGCTGGAAGGTCTGCCGCGCAGCCCCGGCATCGACGACCCAGGCCTGTTCGCGTGCGTAATCGGACTCGGAGTCCGCCACGCCGCCTACGTAGGGCTCTTTCCAGCGCACGCGCACCGTGGCCAGCGGTTTCTCGGACTCCGCGGCCTTGGAGCGCACGAGTTCGTACAGCGCGACCACCTGGTGGCCTGAGTGCACTTCGCCGGCATCTACCGCGTCGTTGCGGAAGTCGCGGTCGGCCACGGCGCGGTTCTCGTACCCCAGCAGGCGATATTGTTCGACCTGCGCGGGATCGAATTCGACTTGGATCTTGGCGTCGCGGGCGATGACCTCGAAGGCTCCCGTGAAGCGCTCGACCAAGGCCTCGCGCGCTTCGCGCTCATCGTCGATGTAGGCGCACGTGCCGTCGCCCTTGTCGGCCAAGAGCTCGAGCAGCGCATCGTTGTGGTTGTTCATGCCCACTCCGATCGTGCTCAGGTGGATGCCCTGTTTGCGGTAGCGCTCGGTCTCGTTCGAGAGTTGATTGCCGTCCGTGTTGCCCACGTTGGCCACGCCGTCCGACAAGAGGACCACGCGGTGGCTCGCGCCTTTGGCCAGGTGGGCATGCATGTGCTCGAATCCCAGGCGCAAGCCGGCTTGGGCGTTGGTCCCTTGCAGCGGAGTGAGCGGATGGATCGCCGACTCGATCGCCTCGCGCCGAGCGGCCGAGGTCATGGGCAATACCAGCTTGGCTTCCGTGGAGAACGTGACGATCGAAATCTCGTCGCGCTCGTCGAGTTGGTGGGCAAGCAAGCGTAGTGCGTGCTTGACCAGTTCTAGGCGTCCGCCTTCGCGCATCGAGCCGGAAACGTCGATCACGAACGTCAGGCGCAGGGGTTGGCGTTGCTGACGGGGCACGTCCTTGCCGCGCAGGGTGACGCGCAGCAGCCAACGATCGCCGGAAGGAGCAAACACGTCGGGCGCCAGTTCGCTCGCCACGGCGAACGTGCCTTCGCTGGGAGCGGCAACGTCGGCGTCGAACGCATTGACGAATTCTTCGGTGCGAATTTGGGCCTTTTCGGGCAGGAGTCCGTCTTGCAAGTACTTGCGCGCCAGGGTGTAGCTAGCCGTGTCGACATCGACCGCGAAAGTCGACAGCGAATCGGTGGCGGTCCACACGAAGGGGTTGTCGCCCCACCAACGGAAGAACATGTCGCGCGGGCGCTCCCCGGGACGCGGCTGGCAAGCGCGCAGCAAAATCTGGGTTTGGGCTTCGCATTCCTCTGGGGTCAGCGCGAAGCGGCCTTGGTCCGGATCGTCACGGCCTTGGCCGAGAAAGAACTCGTCGCTGCCCTTCTTGCTCGTGTCTGATCCATCTTCGAATTTGGCCAGCACGTCGAGGACATCGTCGCCTTGGTCGGCAGGCGATTCTCCGCGAGCCTTTCGCTCGTGGAAGTAAAAGCCACTCGATGGATTCCCGGTCGCGGCAACCGGTTGAGCGGGATCGCTCTGACGCGCAGGCGCGACGCTATCGGTCGGCCCGCGATACGTGCCAGTGGCCGGTGGGGTCGATGGGGCCGCCGGTGTCGTCGCAACAGGCGCACCTGCGAACAAACCTTGATCGTAGGCTTGTGTGTATCCCAAGGACCGGAATCTGAGCTTTTCCTCCGCGGGCGCGGGCTGCACTGACAAGCCAAGGGTCAACTCCGCGCCAGGTGCCTGCTTTTCCTTGGACTGGGTCGCGACTTGGTCGACGATTTCCATGGGATTCCCGCCGAAACCGCGTGCGCCATCTTGGGCCGGTTGTTCTGCTTCCGGCTGTAGCTCGCCGGCAAGTTTCTTGCCGAGCTGCTGTTCCAGCGCTGCCGTGGAACTGGACGGAGTTACGATGGGCTCCGCCGCCGCTAGAACCTCAACTTTGCGCGCGGACGCGTTTTTGTCGAGCTTGTCGACGTTCGCTTTCTCGGCCGCCTCATCGAAATCCGCGCGCGCCAGGTTCGAGGCCCCTTCCGCGCTTACTCCCGAGCGATCCGCTTCGGACAGGACCGCCGGCGCCCGAAGTTGCACGCGCTCGTCTTTGGCGCGCGCTTCCGAAGGCGCTTGCGCTTGCCGACCCGAGGCTACGTCTATGTAAGCCGGCTGGCCCCAGCGCCGCACCAAACCGTAGGCCCCCAGGATTGTGGCCAAGCCGGCCGCCATGCGGAAAGCCACCGTGGTCCACCATTGGCGCTGAGCCGGACGAGACGTTTGGGATGGCGCTGACGGCATGGGCGCCGCTTGCAGCTTGGCGCGTGCCAAGGCCTCGATGCGCCCGGCCATGTGCGGCGCGTGCATCTCGCCGCTGCCCAGCGTGCCGCGAACGAGCCCAATCGTCGCTTCCAGGCGCGTACGTTCCGTGCGCAGCGCGTGGTCTTTCGCCAACGCGCGCTCCACTTCGCCTTGTTCCGCCGCGCTGGCTTCACCGAGGATCACCGCGCACAGCAATTGTTGCAGGCGTTCTTTTTCGTTTTGGGGTCCAGTGTTGGACTCGTATTCAAACTGCTTCATGACCGTTCCTCACAAACTTCTGCTTCAAGACAAGGGCATTCGGATTTCCACTGCGCGCATTCCCAATCGTCCTCAAGAGCGGGGATGGCGCACCTCCAAAGACGGAGCCACGCGCGGCGCGACCTCCACCAGTGGCGCCAGCCTGTCGGCCAACACCTTCAGTCCTTCGCTAACGAGCCAACCGACGGTGCCGATCTTGCGACCGGTGATTTCGGCGATCTCCCGATAGGAGCGCTCGCCGACCAAACGCAAGACGAGCACTTCGCGTTGGTCGGTCGGCAGCTTGGCCAGCTCCCGTTCGACCGCCGCGCGCGTGTCGTCTTGCTCGACCCATTCCGCGCCGCCCGAGTGGGAACGCGCGATCAGGAATTCTCCAGCCGCGCTGGCCGTCGAGAATTCGCGGCTCTTGCGGCGTTCGTCCGAACGCAATGTGTCCATGCAACAATTCCTCAAGACCGTGTGCAGCCAAGAGCGCAACTGGGCACGTTCCGCGCCGGGATCGCCGGAACTCTCGGCAGTCAAACGCGGCGGCCGCTCGAAGAGCCGCAGGAACGTTTCCTGCACGGCATCCTCGAACGGTCCGCTGGGCCCTAGGAGCGCGCGTGCGTGCTTGAGCAGCACCCCTTGGTGGCGCGCCAGAAGCTCGGTCAGCGCTTCGGGCTGTCCGCGCTCGAGCGCGCGCAAAAGGGTGCCGTCCGTAACGTCGGGCGAAGGGTCCATGCGTGTGGCCGGGGAAAGGAACGCGGCTGCCGGGCAAGTTCTTGGGAAATCTCCGCCAGGGACGAAAACGGGCCCGGCGCAGGGAAGAATCTGCCAAGTTGGCCCCCAGTTCTCGCTAGGTGAAAACGAAACTCGGGTCACAATGGGTCAAGTCACCTCCGCCCACCAGCCGCCTTTGTGCCCCGCAACTTCTCCATGAACCCCTTCGACCCGAGCGCCCAAGCCGACGCTGACAGCGGCATTTTCGGCCTGGATTCCAGCCCCAAGGACGCCGCGGTGTGGGTCCTTGGCGTGCCCTTCGATGCAACCGCGTCGTACCGCAAGGGTGCTTGGCTGGGGCCCAAGGCGGTGCTCCAGGCCAGCCGCCAAATCGACCTCTACGACGCTTGGACGGGGCGGCCCTACGAAGCGGGGATCTGCATGCTGCCATTGGATGCGCGCATCGCGCGTTGGAACAAGGAGGCCAGCCCGCTGGCCGACCGCGTCATCGCCGCCGGCGGCGATGTCAGCGGCAAGCCCGCCCTGCGCAAGGCCCTGGCGCGCGTCAATGCCTTGGGCGAGCGCGTCAACTCCGCGGTGCACGCCGCCAGCCTGCGTGCGCTGCAAGCAGGCAAGCTCCCGGCGCTCGTCGGCGGCGATCACTCGACGCCCTTCGGTGCGATCCAGGCCTGCGCGGAGCACTACGGCTCCATCGGCGTGTTGCACGTGGATGCTCATGCGGATTTGCGCGTGGCCTATGAGGGCTTCGAGTGGTCGCACGCGTCGATCATGGAGAACGTCCTGCGCAAAATCCCCGGCGTAAAGCGCTTGGTGCAGCTGGGAATTCGCGATTTTTGCGAACCGGAACTGGAACTCATCCAACGCTCTAAGGGCCGCGTTCGCACGCTATTCGACAAGGAGTGGAGCCAAGCGCGCGTGCGCGGCAAGAAACTGGAGCAACTCGTGCGCGCGCAAATCGAGCTGCTGCCCGAGCGCGTGTACCTCTCCGTCGACATCGACGGCTTGGAGCCGGCTCTTTGTCCGCAGACCGGCACGCCTGTGCCGGGCGGATTTTCCTGGGGTGAAATGCAACTCGTGCTGGACGAGCTGGCGCGCTCCTCGCGGCGCGTCGTAGCCCTTGATCTCAACGAGGTCAACCCGGGTGCCAAGTGGAAGCCCGGCGCGGACGACCCTTGGGACGCCATCGTCGGCGCCCGGCTGCTGTATCGGATGATCGCCAGCGCGCTGGCCACCCGCAAACTCTAGAAGCCGCACTGCGGGCCGCCTGGCGGCCTATGATAGAGGCATGCAGCGACGAACGATTCCATTGATCGCCATCAATGGCTCCCTGGAAGCTGGCGCCCATCCGGCCCTGAAACTGGCCTCGCGCTACGCCGACGCCATCTTGCGCGCCGGCGGAATTCCCGTGGCCATCCCGCCGGTCGGCGGTCCGCGGGACGTGGAACGCCTGGTGGCCTCGGTCGATGGAGTGCTGCTGGCCGGAGGCGACGACTTCGACATGCAGCGTTTGGGCCTGGGCGCGACCCATCCGGCCGCGAACCCGGTGCCGGGCGAGAAGCAAGACTTCGATTTCGAACTAGCGCGCGCGGTCATGGAGCGCCAATTGCCGGTGCTCGGCATTTGCTACGGCATGCAACTGCTGGCCCTGGCGGGGGGGGGACGCTTGTTCCAGCACCTGCCCGAGGACCGACCGGGCAGCCGCGAACATGCCGGGGGCGCGGTCCACGGAGTTTTCTTGGAGCCAAGTTCGAAACTTGCGCGCGCCATGGACGTACATAGCTGTGACGTGGTTTCGCGCCACCACCAAGCTGTGTCCACCCTGGGGCCGACTTGGCGTACTTCTGCCCACGACGACGAGGGTCTGATCGAGGCCATCGAGCATACCGAGCACCCGTTTGCTGTGGGTGTGCAATGGCATCCAGAACTCTCCCATCCCGGCAGCGAACAGGATCGATTGCTACGCACCTTCGTCAGCGCTTGTGGCGCGCTTGATCCGCAAAGAAGCGCGCTTTCCTGCACGGGTAAACCATGAGTTTCGACTTTTCACCCAAGGACCGGGCTACCACTTCGTTCTTCAGTCCTTCCGAGAAGCGGCGCTTTGGAGGCATGGTCGCGGCCTCTCTGCTGCTGATGGGCGGCCTGCTCTACATGGCCATGTCCACCAACCGGCACAAGGCCAACCGCCTCGAGCAGGCCCCGCAGGGTCCGACCCAGCCCGAATTCGTGGAATCGGTCGAACAACTCAAGATCGATGTCCCGCGCTGGAACGAACTGACGAGCGACAAGACAACCGAGGATCGGGTGCTCGTGGAGAGCGCCGCGCTGAAACTGGCTCTCGAGTCGGCGCAGCTCATACGCGACGCGCACTTCGAAGCCATGAATGGCATCGAGCCCACGCTGGAACAGCTGGCGGAAATCGCCCGCGATCCGTCCGCATCCCGCGCCCGCTTCGCACGCCTGCGCGGCACGCTCGAGCAGCTAGAGGAAGTGCCTTCCGTTCCTGGCGCGGAAGGTTACTGGCGCGGGCGCATGCGCCTGGAGAACCAGGGCGTGGTGCTGTTCGCCGCCCCCAAGGTTGCGGAGAACGGCGTGTACGAGGGTGTCTTCGCGCGCATGGATGGGCTGTTCCTCAAGCTGATGCGACACCAGACCGACTCGGGCTGGATCGAAGCGCCGTTGTTCGTAGGCCCCACCGTTCGGCGTTCCTTCGCGCGCATCGAACCCGTGAGCGCGTTTGAGTCCGGCACGTTCATGGGCGTAGTCGACGACACGCTCGACGAACCGCAAGGCATGCAACTCGAGGAGTACTGGAAACTGGTCTCCTACGTGTCGAATTTGCCGGCCAGCGACGTGGATTGGGGCCAAGCGCCGCTCTTGAATCGCCAGACCATGACGGAGTTGATGGCAGACGGATCGAAATTTCGAGCCCGTCCGGTGCGCATTCCGGCCTGTACCGTGCTCGATGTATGGTCGCAGGCGCAAGGCGAGAACCCCTTGCGCGTGGCCAAGATGTCCGAGGGTTGGCTCGGCCTGCAGGAGTGGATCGGCCCCTCGAACGGAGTCGTGCACTTCTCCGCTCCCAATCCGGAGTTGGGCCTCAAGCGCGGGGACCTGGTCACGGCGAACGCGTACTTTTTCAAGAACCACGCCTATGAGACCGACCGCGATGCCCTAGCCGTCGCGCCATTCATGGTCGTGACTTCCATGGCGCTATCCTTGCCCCCCGACCAGTCGAGCTGGCGCTTGATGCTGGCCATTTTCGGTTCGAGCCTGATCGGGTTGATCGGTTTGCTGCTGTACTTGTCGCGCCGCGATCGGCTGCGCTCCGAGAATCTGGAGGCTGAATTGCGCAATCGCCGGCGCACGCGCCGTGCAGTATCCAAGGCGTGAGGACGATCCGCGTCGAAACCGAGCGCGCCTACGACGTGTTCGTTGGCGCAGGCGCGTTGGCACTGGCGGTGGACCACGCGCAGGGCCGCCAAAAACGCGCGGTCCTGGCAGACGAGACGGCCTGGAAACTGCACGGCAACGGCCTGAATTTCGGGCCCCAATGTCCGCTGCTCCTGTTGCCGCCCGGCGAGCCCGCCAAGGAAACCGCCGTGTTGCACAGGTGCTGGGAGTTCCTGGCTGCCAGCGAACTCACGCGCGATGCGTTGCTGGTCGCCTTCGGAGGCGGCGCGGCGCTGGACGTGGCCGGGCTGTCGGCGGCGCTGTACATGCGCGGCATCGACTGGATCGCCGTGCCGACCACCTTGTTGGCGCAAGTCGACGCCGCCATCGGTGGCAAGACCGCGCTGAACTTGCGCCAGGGCAAGAACTTGGTCGGCGCATTTCATCAGCCCGTGGGGGTGTACGCGGACCCACACTGCTTGACCACGCTGCGCACGAGCGACTTCCGCTCGGGGCTGGGGGAAGTGCTCAAGTGCGCGCTGCTGGGTTCGATGGGCCTGATGGAGCTCTTGGAGTCCCACGCCGGCGCGCTGGTCGCTCGCGAGCTCGAGCTCACCGGCAAGGTAGTGGCGGCCTGCGCCAGCTTGAAGGCGCGCCTAGTCGCCGCGGACCCGCTCGACCGTGGCGCGCGCCGGGAGCTCAATCTCGGCCACACCTTCGCCCACGCGATCGAACATGTCGCGGGCCCGGGCTGTGTCCCCCACGGCCTGGCGGTCAGCGTGGGCTTGATTCTGGCCTTGGCGCTGGCCGAGGAGGCGGACATCTTGCGCGACGCGACCTTGACTGAGCGCACGCGGCGACTGGCGACGAGCCTGGACCTTCCCACGTCGATCACGCAGCTGGCCCAGCTGGCCGGCAAGCCCTTGCCGCCGGAAGAAATCCTGCGCGCCATGGATCTGGACAAGAAGACGCTGGCGGACGGCCTGCGATTCGTCCTGCCACGCGAGCTGGGCCAAGTCGAGCGCGACGCCGCCGTGGCGCCCCGGCGCGTGCTGCGCGTGCTCCAAGCCGCCTGCCGCTGATTGGGCCAAGGAGCGCGGCGGGCTTTGGCGGGAGCCGGATCCATCGACACCGCCGCGAGCTTTTGGTTCAATTGCGCGCGATTTTTGTGCTCCCATGGCGCGGTCCGCCAGGGCAAGCAAGGGCCGAGCCATGAGCCCGCCGGCCAGCGCAGCACGTTGGAACGGGGCTCGTCCGCCCAACGAACATTCCACATGCCGCGACGCGACGACCTCCAATCGATCCTGATCATCGGGAGCGGGCCGATCGTCATCGGCCAAGCTTGCGAGTTCGACTACTCCGGAACCCAGGCCTGCAAGGCTCTGCGCGAGGAAGGCTATCGGGTGGTGCTGGTCAACTCGAACCCGGCCACCATCATGACCGACCCGGAGACGGCCGATGCCACCTACATCGAGCCGATCACGGTCGCGGCGGTGACCAAGATTCTGGAGCTGGAACGCCCCAGCGCGATCTTGCCCACCATGGGCGGCCAGACCGGCCTCAACACCGCCCTGGGACTGTACGACGCGGGCGTTTTGGATCGGCTGGGCATCGAAATGATCGGTGCGCGCGCGGAAGTCATTCGCAAGGCCGAAGACCGCGACCTGTTCCGTTCGGCGATGACGCGCTGCGGACTGGAGAGCGCGCGCTCAGGAGTCGCCCACACCATGGAAGACGCGCGCCGCGCGCTGGGCGAAATCGGGCTGCCGTGCGTGATCCGACCGGGCTTCACCATGGGCGGCACGGGTGGCGGCATTGCCTACAACGTCGAGGAGTTCGAGGAGATCGCTGCCCGGGGCCTATCCCTGTCGCTCAACAGTGAGATTCTGGTCGAGGAGAGCTTGCTGGGCTGGAAGGAGTACGAGATGGAGGTGATGCGCGACAGCAAGGACAACGTCGTGATCATCTGCTCGATCGAGAACTTCGACCCCATGGGTGTACACACCGGGGATTCGATCACCGTCGCGCCGGCCCAGACTTTGACCGACCGCGAATACCAGCGCATGCGCAACGCGTCGATCCAGATCATGCGCGAGATCGGCATCGAGTGCGGCGGTTCGAACGTGCAGTTCGCCATCGATCCCGCTACTGGCCGCATGATCGTGATCGAGATGAACCCGCGCGTATCGCGCTCTTCGGCTTTGGCCTCCAAGGCCACCGGGTTCCCGATCGCGAAATTCGCCGCCAAATTGGCCGTCGGCTACACGCTCGACGAGATCCGCAACGACATCACCAAGGAAACCCCGGCCTGCTTCGAGCCGACCATCGACTACACGGTGGTCAAGATCCCGCGCTTCGCCTTCGAGAAGTTCAAGGGTGCCGACACCACCTTGACCACGCAGATGAAGAGCGTGGGCGAGACCATGGCCATCGGACGCACCTTCAAGGAAGCGTTTCAAAAGGCCATGCGCGGGTTGGAAGTTGGAAACCCGGGCTTTGGCTTGGACCCCAAGAACCCGCTCGATTCCCTGGCGAGCGATTCGGTCGCGCTCACGCGCGCGCTGCGCGTGCCGACCCCCGATCGCGTGATCGCGCTGCGCACCGCCTACCGGACTGGTTGGAGCACGAAAGAGATCCACGAGGCTTCGCGCATCGATCCTTGGTTCCTCGAGAACTTGCGCGAGTTGGTCGACTTCGAGCGCGAACTCGCCGGCACCAAGCCGAATAAGGAGCTGCTGCTCAAGGCCAAGAAGTTGGGCTACTCGGATCGCCAGATCGCCATGGCCACCGGACTCAAGCCCGAGGCCATCTTGGCATTGCGGGAAGAGTGGGGCTTGCGCCCGGTGTACAAGCTCGTGGACACCTGCGCCGCGGAATTCGAAGCGGCGACGCCCTACTACTATTCGACCTGGGATGACGAGTCCGAAGTGCGCATCAGCGACAAGCGCAAGATCATGATCCTGGGCGGCGGACCCAACCGCATCGGCCAGGGAATCGAGTTCGACTATTGCTGCGTGCACGCGGCCTTCGCGGTACGCGAGCTAGGCCTGGGCTCGATCATGATCAACTCCAATCCCGAGACCGTGTCCACGGACTACGACACCTCGGACGACCTGTTCTTCGAGCCGCTCACTCACGAAGACGTGATGAACGTGGTCCAGCACATGCAACCTGCGGGGATCATCGTGCAGTTCGGCGGCCAAACGCCCCTGAATTTGGCGGCCGGATTGCACCGCGCAAAGGCGCCATTGATCGGAACTTCCGTGGAATCCATTGATCGCGCCGAGGACCGCAAGCTGTTTTCGGAGTTCGTCACGCGCCTGGGTTTGCGCCAGCCCGAGAACGGCCTGGCCTCGACCCCGGCGGAAGCCTTCGAGATTGCGCGCCGCATCGGCTATCCGGTGCTCGTGCGGCCGTCATTCGTGCTCGGCGGGCGGGCCATGGAAATCGTTTACGACGACCAGATGCTCGACCACTACATGCAAAACGCCGTGCAGGCCAGCCCTGAGCGACCCGTCCTGGTCGACAAGTTCCTCGAGGACGCCATCGAGATCGACGTGGACTGCATCAGCGACGGGGAGACGGTCGTGGTTGGCGGCGTCATGGAGCACATCGAGGAGGCAGGCGTCCACTCGGGCGACTCGACCTGCGTATTGCCGCCGCACACCCTGGATCCGGCGCTGCAGCAGGAAATCATCGCCGCCACCAAGAACATGGCCCGCGAGCTGAACATCGTCGGCTTGATGAACGTGCAGTACGCCGTCAAGGGCGACAAGCTGTACGTCTTGGAAGTGAACCCGCGCGCTTCGCGCACGGCACCGTTCGTGTCCAAGGCCATCGGAGTGCCCCTGGCCAAACTGGCGGCCAAGGTGATGTGCGGCAAGACCCTCAAGGATCTGGGGTTCACGGAAGAAATCGTGCCGCCCTACTTCTCCGTGAAGGTGCCCGTATTCCCGTTCAACAAGTTCCACGGCGCGGACATGCAACTGGGCCCGGAGATGCGTTCCACGGGCGAGGTCATGGGCATCGATGCCGAATTGGGCTTTGCCTTCGTGAAGGGCTTCGAGGCCGCGGGCATCAAGATGCCGCGCCGCGGCAAGGTGTTCCTTTCGGTCAAGAATGCCGACAAACGCGCCATCGTTCCCGAAGCCCGCGAACTCGAGCGACTGGGCTACGAACTCTTGGCCACGGACGGCACTTGGCGCGCGCTCAAGTCGGCCGGCATCAAGGTCGAGCGCGTCAACAAGGTTCACGAAGGCCGGCCGCACATCGTCGACCGGATCAAGAACCGCGAAATCGACTTGGTGCTCAACACACCGCTGGGCAAGCAACAGCGCGCTGACGACGCTGCCATCCGCATGGCGGCCGTGCAATGCGCCGTACCCTGCATCACCACGCGCGCCGGGATCAGCGCCTTGGTCCAAGCGCTGGCCGCCATGCACCGCGGCGAATACCAAGTGAAAAAAATTCAAGCTCACCACGCCGCCCTGCGGCGCGAACCGAGCTTGACCTGACATAGCGGCGAGATTTTCGGGAGCGCGCTCCATCCGGCCTGGAGCATTGGCCGAAAGCGCAGCGTCGGCTGGCCCCCCTGCCTTGCGGCACGCGCGGCCGGCTTTCGTGCTCCACCCACTCTGACTCGAGGCCTCAAGCGGCCTTTGGATGCGGTCATGCTGCTCTCTCTCGCCCTACTGATTTGCTGCGCCCCGAGTGCGCAAGCCCCGGTCGACGCGCGGCCGACTTCCAACTACGGAGTTCAAGCCAAGGCCCTTGCGCAACGCATCACGGCATCCTTGAACAACAAGGATGCGTCCACGCTCGAAAAGTCCATGAATGCTTTGGAGATCGCCCGCCGCGCGTGCGCGGACCTGGATGTCCCCAAGGAATTTGAACGCGGCTGTGCCGAGGGCTTGACCAAATCTCGTGGAACGCCCGATTCCTACGCGGGCAACATGCTGAAATTGCTGGGAGAACATGGCCACGTGCGCATGATCTCGTTCCAGGAAGGCGAGCCCACCAAGGCGCTGCTGCGGTTGGCCGGCAGCGGCGGGTTCAACTTCGTCGAACTGGAATTCGGACGCAACGCCGCGGGCGCCCCGTGTGTCGTGGATGTGTTTTCCTTCGCGACGGCCTCGAGCGTGAGCGACAGCCTGCGCCACTTCGCGCTCTTGCTCGCTTCCGAGCGCGACCAGAGTTTCCTAGCCCGCCTGCGGGGCCCATCCAAGGCGATGATGGAGAGCTTTAAAGAGCTCAACCGCATGAATCAAGAGTTCGCAGCCAATCGCCCCGAGCAGGTGCTCGCGATCTTCGAGGAACTGCCGCGAGAAGTGCGCGAGCTCAAGACCGTGCAAGTCGTGCACCTGTTCGCCAGCTCCAACCTCAGCCCGGCGCGCCACTTGGCCGCTTACAACGAATACCGGACGCTGTTTCCCGACGATCCGAGCCAAGCGTTTCTAGGCATCGACGCCTACTTGATCTCCGAGAAATGGAAGGACGCGCTCGGGTGCTTGGATGTCCTCGAGAAGTCGGTAGGTAAGGACGCCTACGTCGAATTCATGCGCGGGATCATTTGCGCCATGGCGAACAACCACGAGCAGGCTTTGGTTCATTGGGAAGCGTCGATCCAACAGGAACCGGACCTACCCGATCCCTACTGGGAACTCCTGGGCTGGCGCACCGCGCGCATGGAACACGC
>JAKFYL010000487.1 GCA_021730845.1 Planctomycetota bacterium
CGTGGGCTCGGTCTTGCGCGCCGCGCTGAGTTCGTGGCTGCGAACAAGCGCACCGCGCTTGGGAGCGTGGGCCGGCTTTCCCGCGGGCACCTTGGTCGTCAACGTCCTTGGTTGTTTGCTTCTGGGTAGCACGGCACGCTGGCTCGAACTGCAAGCCACGAGTTGGACGCACGCGCGTGCCTTTCTCGCCGTCGGTGTGCTGGGCGGATTCACCACTTTCTCCGCCTTCGGATTGGAGACCTTTGATCTGTGGCGCAATTCCCAGCGCGCGGCCGCGTGCGCCAACGTGGCGCTGCAGATCGTGCTGGGCCTGGCCGCCATCGGTCTGGGCTACTGGGCAGTGGGCAACTGGACGCCCAGCGATCGCGGGCGCTGACGGCGAGCCACCGATTGGAAAGCACCCAACGAGGTCTTACGCAGTCCGGTTCTCCGCAGGGCCCCGCGCGGTGTACCTTGGCGCGACCGAGAATTTTCAAGCCCAGCCGATTCGTCCGGCAGTGCGCGCTTCGCATCGTGCTCCCACCCCATTGCCTCCACACTCATGCACCTCATTCGAACTGGTCCTCGCGCGTTCCTGGGCGTGTTGCTAAGCGTCCTGGCCGCCTGGCAACAACCCCCTAGCCCCGTGCGCGTCGATGCGCTGCGCAAGGAGAGCGTGGAGGAGCGTCGCCAGGTCACCGGCACGCTGCGCGCCGCCCAGCGCGCGCAAGTGGCCACGCGCGAAGCGGGCGTGATCCTGGAGCTGCTCGCCCGCGAAGGCCAGGCGCTGGACAAGGGCGCCGTGATTGCGCGGCTCGACGGACGCCTCTTGGCCCTGGAGTTGTTGGTGCTGCGCGCCGAACAAGAGACCGCTCGCGCAGTCTTGGCCGAACAACACAGCGAACAGGAAATTGCCCTGCGCGACCTGGAAGCTTTGCGCGCGCTGGGGGAGCGCGGCGCGGCCAACCCCAAGGAATTGACCGATGCACAAGCGCGGGCCGCCAGCGCCAAGGCGCGTGTCGCGGCCGCCGAGAGCGGCGTGGCCGCCGCAACCGCGCGCATCGAACTCACCCAGAAGCGCTTGTCCGACATGGAAGTGACGGCGCCCTTCGCCGGCTCGGTCGTCAGGCGCTTGGCGCAAGCGGGTGAATACCTTGCCCAGGGAGCGGCGGTGGTCGAGCTGGTCTCGACCCAGGACTTGGAGGCTTGGCTCGAATTGCCGCAGCAGCACTGGACGGCCGCCACGCGCCAAGCCAGCGAAGTCGAAGTGTCGGTCGACGCGGCCGGTCAGAGCGTCGTGGTAGCTCTCGAGCGGGTTGTCGGCGACATCGACGCGCGCGCACGCACGTTTGCGGCCATCGCCAAAATTCCGCCGCAAGCCGGCTTCGCGCCAGGCATGTCCGTCTCCGGTTGGATCGTCACCGGCGCGAAGAGCCAGGAATGGACGGTCGCGCGCGACGCGATCTTGCGCAATGCAACCGGGGCGTACGTGTACGTGGCCGCGGGCATGCCGGATGGTCAATTCATGGCCATGCCGCAGCCAGTCGAGGTCCTGTTTCAAGTCGGTACGCGCGTGGTCGTGCGCGGGCCCACTCTGGTGCAAGGTCAGAAGGTCGTGATCGAGGGCAACGAGCGTCTGTTTCCTGGCGCGCCCATTGCGCCGATCTCCAGCCCCTGAGCGCTCACGATCCAGCTGCCAGTCCAGTCATTTCGAACATGAACTTCATTCGCTTGTGCATTCGCCAGCCGGTGACCATCGCGGTCGGCGTGATCCTCTTGGTCCTGGCCGGCTTCGTTGGACTGTGGCGCATTCCCGTGCAGCTCACCCCCAACGTGGAGGACACGATCATCGCCGTGACCACGACCTGGGAGGGCGCCAGTCCCGAAGAAATCGAACAAGAGATCGTGGATGCGCAAGAGGACAAGCTGCAGGGGCTGGCCAATCTGCGCGCAATGACCAGTTCGTCGCTGCAGGGGGTTGGAAGCATTCGCTTGGAATTTCAAGTCGGTACTCCCAAGGAAGTGGCGCTGCGAGAAGTCTCCGACAAGCTGCGTGAGGTGCCCAGCTATCCGGAAAACGTCGACGAACCGGTCGTCGACGCGTCCGATCCGGAAAACCGCGACTACATCGCCTGGATCATTCTCGAGTGCAGCGATCCCGCGATCGATGTGCGCACCCTGCAAGATTTCGCCGAAGACCGCATCAAGCCCGTGCTCGAGCGCGTCGAGGGCGTGTCCGAGGTCAATGTCTTGGGCGGGCGCGAACGCGAGGTGCAGGTGCGCTTCGATCCGTTGCGCTTGGCGCAACGTGGATTGGCGGTGCCGGACTTGGTGGAGGCCTTGCGCCGCACGAACCGCAATTTTTCCGGAGGAGCCCTGGCGGAGGACAAGTCCGACGTGCGTCTGCGGCTGGAGAGCCAGTACCACACCATCGGGGAAGTCGAGTCCACGCTCGTGGCGACCACCGGATCGGGGCCGGTTTTCGTGCGCGACGTAGCGCAGGTCAGCCAGACCTACAAGGAAGCGAATTCGTTCGTGCACTCGCGCGGTGTGCCGTGCTTGGCGCTCAACGCGCAAAAGGAGGTCGGCGCGAACCTTATGTCGGTCATGAACGAGCTCAAGCGCGCCGTCGCGCGCTTGAATGCGCCCGGCGAATTGCTCGAAAGCCAGGCGCGCACGCTGGGACTGGCTGGGACCCTGAGCCTGGCCCAGGTGTACGACCAGACGGTCTACATCGACGACGCACTGCAACTGGTGCAGGACAACATTTGGCTGGGGGGCGCGCTGGCCATTGGAGTCTTGCTGCTGTTCCTGCGCTCGGCTCGCGCGGCCGGGATCATCGCGCTCTCGATCCCGATCTCGATCATCGGCGCCATCGCTGCCATGGTGGCCATGGGGCGCACGATCAACGTGATCAGCTTGGCAGGCATGGCGTTCGCCGTGGGCATGGTGGTCGACAACGCCATCGTCGTGCTCGAGAACATCTACCGGCACCTGGCCCTGGGCAAGTCCGCGCGCCAAGCAGCCTTGGACGCAACCGAGGAGGTGTGGGGCGCAGTGGTCGCTTCGACACTTACTACGGTGGTGGTGTTCATTCCGATCCTGCTCATCCAAGACGAAGCCGGGCAACTATTCCGCGACATCTCTTTGGCCATCGTGGCTTCGATCACGCTCAGCATGCTGGTCTCGATCACGGTCGTGCCGGCCGCCGCCGCGCGACTCTTGAAGCAGCGCGGCCAGCAACCCGCGGCCGACCAGCCCAGCCCGGCAGCGCACGCCGGCGCGCAGCGTCTGGGTTGGATCGCTAGGCACGTGCACGGAATGGGGCACCGACCGGGGCTGTGCGCGTTGCTCGTGTTCTTGCTGACCGGGCTATCCGTGGCCGGCACTTGGTGGCTCATGCCGCCTTCCGACTACCTGCCGCAAGGCAACCGCAATTTGGCTTTCGGCTTGCTGATTCCACCGCCCGGCTACAGCTTGGAGCAGCGCACGAAAATCGCCCAGCGCCTGGAGCAGGTCGTGAAGCCGTTTTGGGAGGCCGGTCGCCACAGCAAGGACAGCGCCGAGTACGAGCGCGCCAAGCAAGAGCTTCCTAGCGTGCCCACGTTCGACATGCGCAAGATGGCGCCCGGGGATCCGGTCGTGCCGCCGCCCTTGGAGAACTACTTCATCGTCAGTTTCGAAGGCGCCATGTTCCACGGCGGAATCAGCACCGAGGGCGAGCGCGTGGTGGACTTGCTGCCTTTGTTCCAACATGCGACACGTTCCGATTTGGTACCGGGGGTGCTCGCTTTCGCGTTCCAAGTCCCGCTGTTCCAGCTCGGCGGACGAACCGGCTCGGCCGTGAAAGTCAATTTCAAGGGCGACGACTTGGATCAGGTTTCCAGCTCGGCTTTGGCGGTGTACGGCGACCTGATGGCACGCTACGGAGCGTTTTCGGTCCAACCCGATCCGAGCAATTTCAATTTGCCTCAGCCGGAATTGCGCGTGCGGCCCAACTTGGTGCGTCTTGGGGAAGCTGGTTGGACAGCGAGCGAATTGGGACTCGTGGTCCAGGCTCTGGGCGACGGTGCGTTGGTAGGGGACTATCGCATCGGCGGCCAGAGCATCGACTTGAAAGTCATAGCCAAGGACTCCGGAAACGGGAGCAGCCTGTCCGCGTTGCCTGACACGCCCGTGGCCACGCCCCAAGGCGGAGTCGTGCCGCTCTCGAGCTTGGCCGACTGGGAGCGCACCACGGCGGCGGCGCAAATCAACCGCGAGGGTCGTCAGCGCGCCGTAACCTTGCAGTTCACGGCACCGCCTGGCATGGCCTTGGAGAGCGCCATCGACGAAATCCAAGCGCTGCTAGGCGAACATCGCGCCAAGGGCACCCTGCCGGCGTCGGTCGCCACCGACACCACGGGATCGGCCAGCAAATTGGCCTCCGTGCGCGCTGCCATGCTGGGGGACGGCACCTTGCTAGGCACCCTCAGCAGCGCGTTGCTGCTCGCCTTGCTGGTGGTGTACCTGGTCATGTGCGTGTTGTTTCAGAGTTTCATCTCGCCGCTCATCATTCTGTTCAGTGTGCCGCTGGCTGCCGTGGGCGGATTCGCGGCTCTGCGCGCCGTACACACCTGGTCGCTTGCCAGTCCCTACATGCCCGTGCAAAATTTGGACGTCTTGACCATGTTGGGGTTCGTGATCTTGATCGGTGTTGTGGTGAACAATGCCATCTTGATCGTGCACCAAACCGAAAACTTCCAGCGCGGCACGGCCGACGACTTGGCGGGTAGCGGTCAGAGACTGCCGCTGATCGAAGCGGTTGCACAGGCGGTTGACACGCGCGTGCGACCGATTTTCATGACCACCCTTACCTCCTTGGGAGGATTGGCGCCACTGGTGCTGATGCCTGGGTCCGGCTCGGAGCTGTACCGCGGTTTGGGCGCGGTCGTGCTCGGTGGTTTGCTATGCTCGACCGTATTCACGTTGGTCATGGTGCCCGCGCTCCTGGTCTTGCGCGGACGGCTGTTTCCCGCGGCGCTGGCCCAGCCCAAGGACGACGAGCGAGGTGGCGGTGCGTTTGGGGTGGCGGCGCACGCAGCACGAGCGGGCCTGGTACTCCTGTGCGTGGCCGGGCTGTTTCCTGGTTGCGGCAGCTTGGAAGAAGCGCCAGACAGTCGCGCGGCGCGCTCCCAGGCCGGCCGTTGGCGCTTGGAAGCGGAGGCGAGCCTTGGGCCAGCCATGGTGACCGTTCAAAGCGCGGGGGATCAAGGAGAGCAGAGGAACGCGGAACAACAACTCGCGCCGCGCCGCGCACAACTGGATGCCTTGGGCGGACCAGAGGCCTATGCCGCCAAGGAACTCGAACTGCCGCCCAGCTTGCTCCCGGGGCCCACCAGTGTCAGGTCCTTGGATTTGGCTCAGGCGCAAAGCTGCGCCGCGCAGCACAATTTGGGGCTCTCCTGGACACGCCTGACACCGGCGATCCAGGCCGCGAGCACCCTCGAAGCCAAGGCCCAGTTCGACATGGTGCTGTTTGCGGACTTGCTCGTGGAAGTGCTCGACGAGCCGCGCGTCGTCCCGGTACTTGGCAGCGTGATCCTGGGCAGCCCTCAAGCCACTAGCGACCATCAATCCCTGGAATTGGGCCTCGAGCAGCGACTGGAAAGCGGGGCCGTCTTGAGCGCCAGTGCGCTCGTCGACCGCGCCCACGATTCCACCAGCGGCATCGATTTCTCGCCCGATCCTGCGCTGAGCAATCGCTTGGCCTTGAGCGTGACCCAGCCGCTCCTGCGCGGAGCAGGCCGCGCGGTGAACACGGCCGAGATCGAGCTCGCGCGGAACGGAGAGCGACGCGCCCAGGCGCAAGTCGAAGCAGCCATCTTGGATCTGGTGGGCGAGGTGCAGCACGCCTATTGGGATCTGGTCGAAGCCTGGAAGCGCGTCGAGATCCAAGAGCAATTGACGGCGCTTGGGGAACAGGTGCAAGACGTGCTCGAGAAACGTCAGGCCTTCGACGCCGCTCCGGCACAATTCGCCGACGCGCTCGCCACGGTCGAGGAGCGTCGCACGGAGCTCGTGCGCGCTCGGCGCGAGGTGCTCCGAGCTTGCGATGCGCTCAAAGCCTTGATGAACGACCCGGCCCTACCCGTGGGCGGCGAGGAGTTGCTGCGGCCTACCGAGCCTTGGAGACAGTCCGCTCCTCAGGCAGACCTGCGCGCAAGCGTGCTGGTCGCTCTGGATCAGCGACCCGAACTGCGCCAAGTGTGGCTGGCCATCGACGACAGTCAGTTGCGCGAACAACTGGCCCAGAGTGCCGAGCGCGTGCGCCTGGACTTGCGCGGGGGCGTGGTGCTCGCCGGGCTCGACGACGAGCTGGACGCGTCGCTGGCTGACGTGGCTGAAGCGGAGTTTCCCAGTGCCTTCCTTGGTCTTGCCCTGGAATTGCCGCTGGGCAATCGCGCCGCCTCGGCGCAACGCGAGCGCGCGCGGCTAGGCGCCCGACAAGCCGCGCTGGATTACCAGCGCATCGCCCAGCAAATCCTGGTCGAGGTCAAGTCCGCTTTGCGGGACGTGACCACGACCCACGAATTGATCGGCGCGACGCGCTCGCTGCGTCTTGCGCGCACGGAGAACCTGCGCGCGCTGCTCGCCGAGGAGGAGCGCCGCAGCGAGCTCACGCCCGAATTCTTGGCGCTCAAGTTCCAACGCCAGCAGCTCCTGGCCCTGGCGCAAGCCGCCGAAGTGCGCGCCCTAGCGGACCACGAGCGAGCGCGCGCTCGGCTCGAGCGCGCCCTGGGCGCGAGTCCCGGCTCGGTGAGCGGCGAATAGGCCTACGCAGGCCAGAGCCAGGCCCACACGCCGTGCGCAGCTATCCTGGCGGAACTTGCGCCGGCGGAACGGCGCAGTGCACCATCCACGAGCCCTTTTCCTGTTGATCGATGTGGAAGCTGAAGGCGTAGCTGCCGGCTTTCTTGATCTGGCACGATAGGCCCATCACCAGATTCACGGGTCCGCCTCCGCGCGCGACTTCGAAGCTGCCCGCCAGCGGTCCGATCACGGCCTGGCCGTCGGCGTCGGTGAACAGCAACCGGAATTCATGCTTTCCAGCGTCGGCGAAACTGGGCACAAGGCGCACCACCAGCGCGCCGCTCAGCTGGAACGGAGGCTTCTCGGCCCACACGTTGGTAATGCCCGCGCGCAGCATGCTGACGGTGCCGTCGGGGTGACTGGTGGCCGCTTCGGCCAAGATGAGCTGGGCTTCCATGGCCAGATCTTAGCCTCTGGCAGCGAGAAGATGGCCCTGCATTTCGCTCAGCTACGAATCGGGAGCTGCCACAGGGGAGGCGCCGCGGGCTTTTCCGGGCGCACGCAGCGACCAGCGCAACAAGCTACCGGACTTGTGCGCGAAGTCTTCGATCAAGGTGTAGGCCAGCGGCACGACCCACAGCGTAAAGACGGTCGACAAGGCGAGTCCACCGGCGACGCAGGTCGCCAGCGCGCGGTAGTCGATCGCGTCGGCGGCCGGTTCGGAAATGGCCATGGGGATCAAGCCCAAGATCGTGGTCAAGGCCGTCATGAGCACCGCGCGCACACGCTGGGCAGTACCCTCGATCACGGCGCTGGACCGCTCCATGCCCTCCTTGCGCAACACTTGGATGCGATCGATCAGCACGATGCCGTTGTTGACCACGACTCCAGCCAAAATGATCATGCCGATCCAGCCCACGGAATCCATGCTCGTGCCCGTCAAATACATGGTCCATAGCGACCCAGCGATGGCGAATGGCACGGTGAACAGCACCGACCAGGGCAACACAAAGGACTCGAACAGCACGCCCATCAAGAGAAATACGAGCACCAACGAAAGCAAGAAGGCCGAACGCAACTCTTGGAATTCTTCGTCCTGGCGCCGACCAACAGAACCCTCGGTGCCCAGGCTCATTCCGCGCGGCAGGTCGAGCTGCCGTAGAGCCGCGTAGCCAGCTTCCGACAGTTGGCGCTGGCGGGCGGCATCTTCGACCTTGGCCGTCAATGTATACGTCACTTGACCGTCGCTGCGGTAAATCGACTTGGCGCCTTGGGCGAAACCGAATTCGGCCAGCGCCGACAGCGGCACCGGGCTTTGCGCACCGAAAACTTCCAGGTCCGCGAGCGACGCGAGCCCCGCGACGCGCTCGTCGTCGTACTCGATGATCAGCGGCAATTCCCGCGCGGGTTCCTGGAAACGCGGCAATTGCCAGCCGCGCAGCGCCCAGGAAATGCTCTGAAAGGCATCCGCGGGACTGATGCCCAGATTTTGGGCCAGGTCCGAATCGAAGCGCACCCGCACTTGCCCGGGGGCATTCTCCAAAGGCGAGGAAACTCCCAGCAGTCCGTCGATGCGCTGCAATTCCTTGCGCGCGATCTCGCCCCAGTGCTCGAGCTCGTCGGAATCCGGACCGGAAAGCTGAAACGACACCAATACCTTGCTGTTTTCGGCGGCGCTCTGATTGGAGGCATCGTGATAGAAAAGCTGGTGTCCGGGTGGAGCGCGCAATTCCTCGCGAAACCGTTTGGCGATGCGGTCGTGATCGGGGCGTGTCTGGGCTTCGTCCCAATACATGCTGACGCGACCACCATTCTCGTCGAAACGCACGCCCATGTGATCGAATCCGTATTCGGGCTTGCGCTCGCTCAAGAAGCGCTCGTAGAACGCCATCTCTTCTTCGGCCTGTGCCAAAGTGAAGTTGGATTCGAGCTTGACTTGTACGTCGATGCGTCCGGTGTCTTCGTCCTGTCCGAAGGCCGCGATTTTCATGTTGCCTATGGGGATGGCGCTGGAGACAAGCAACCCGAAGCTGGCCAGCGCCGCCCTACCCCGGTGGCGCATCGACCAGGCCAGCAGCGATCCGATGCCGAGCACGAGCAGTTCGACCAGGGACTGTGCCCTGGGCGCCACGAGCCCGCGCGCCAAGGGACCCGTAGGGGGGTGGTGTCTCCAACGCCGGACACCCAAGAGCAACACACCCACGGCCAGGCACGCAGGAAGGACCACCTGCGCCACAGCGAGGCCCGGCGAGGATGCCCCAAGTCCCAAATCGCGCGCCTTGCGCGCCAGTTCCAATTCCACGCCCAAGGATCGTGATCGCCACGCGGCGATGCCCAAGCTGGCCAGCACCAGTACCCAAGCCAGCGGCGCGAGCACGGCGATCGCGCCGCGCAACACGCGCGCTAGCAGCCGCATGGCGCTTTCCAGCAGCCAGCGCGCCAGACCCGCGCACCAAGAGACCGCATTGGTCAGGGCCTGACCCAAGGGCGCAATGCGCCGACCGGCGGCGAGAACCACCCGTGCGCGGGATTCGACCATGCGTGCTGCTACCGCCGGCAAGACTACCAGGGCGGCGACCAGACTGAACAAGAGACTCACGCACAAGGGAATCCCGATTTCACCGAAGATGATGCGCGTGACAGGGTTCTCGGTCATGAAGATCAGGGGCGCGAAGACGACAACCGTCGTCAACGTCGATAGCGTCACCGCCAGTCCCACTTCGCGCGCCCCTTCGCTGGATGCGCGCTTGGCGTCCCAGCCGGCTTGGCGCAAGCGCGAAATGTTCTCCACCACCACCACCGCATTGTCGACCAGCATGCCCGTGGCCAGCGTGATGCCAGTCATGGTCAAGATGTTGAACGACCCTCCCGAGAAGTAGATCCAGGTCAGCGCGAAAAGAATCGAAAGCGGAATCGAGAACGCGACTACCAGCGTGAGGCGAGCGCGCCACAAGAATAGGTACAGCACGATTACCGAGAGCAGGCCGCCTTGCAGAGCCGTATTCTTGAGGGCCGCGAGCGAACTCTCGATGAAGCGTCCCTGGTCGAACAGCGGCAGGAACGAGAAGCGTCCGGAAAGCCGCGGATCCTTTTCCAGGTCCTTCAAGGCGCTGCGCAAGCGCGCGCCCGTGGCCACTACGTTGGCGTCGTTGTCCTTTTGGATCTCACCGAAATAGGCGTAGGAACCGTCGATGCGGAACAGCCGATCGCGCACGCTCTTGACTTTGGCCACGCGCCCCAGATCGCCGATGGTCAGGCCACCCGCGACGGGGTAGGCGGCGATCTGCTCGGGGCTTTGGAAGCGCATGTCGGAGCGCAACACCAAACGCTGCGAGCCGTCGGTCACCTCGCCCATGGGCAAGGCGAAATTGTCTTGTGACAGGCGCGCGATCAGGGCGCCCAGATCCAGACCCGCTGCGCGCACCTTGCCCTCGTCCAAGAGGATGCGCATGGAGTCGTCGAGCACCCCCCAAATCTCCACGCGACTGACGCCTTCGACGGCCTCCAACTTGCGCTTGACGACTTCGTCGATCAAGAAATCGGTTTCCGGCGAATCGCCCGGGTGCAAGACGGAAAAGAACATGACCGGCAATTCGTCGTTGGAAAAACTCCATATGCCGACGTCTCGCACCGTGCTCGGCAACATGGGCCGCGCGCGTTCCACCCGGTCGCGCACCTCGGCCTTGGCCAAGTTCATGTCGGTGCGCGATTGGAACTCGATCGAGATCCACACCGAATCGTCGTTCGAACCGCTGCGGATGCTGCTGACTCCTTGCAGTGTTCGCAGTTGTTCTTCGAGCACGCGCGTTACTTTTTCTTCGTTTTCCTGGGCGCTGGCACCCGGATTTTGGGCCCACACTTGCAGGCCTGGCTCGGTGAAGCCGTCTGGCATCATCTGCAGCGGCACCTGCACGTAAGCCAACACGCCGACCACGATCAAGGCCAGGATCACGACCGACACGGCGATCGGGCGCTCGACCACGCCGCGGTAGAAACTCGAGGAGCCGGAACTCATGACACGGAGCCTGGCTGTGCAGCGAGGCCCGCCGAGGGCTGGGAAGCGGCTAGGCTCGATTCGATCGAGCGTTTGCGCTCACTCGGCAAGCTGATCCAGTAGTACAAGATCGGGATCACCAGCAGCGTGAGCATGGTCGAGACGCTCATGCCAAATACCACTGCGACGGCCATCGGCGCGCGGAGTTCCGCGCCCGCGCCGCCGCCGGACATCAGGTTCAGCACGGGCAAGCCGTCGAACCAGCCAGTCAGCGGCAAGAGTCCCAGCACGGTGGTGGCAGTGGTCATCAGGATCGGTCGCAACCGCGCAGCGCACGCCTCGAGCACGGCGGCCTCGAGGCGGTCACCTTCTGAGCGGCGCTGGTTGATGCGGTCGATGAGCACGATGGCGTTGTTGACCACGATCCCCGCCAGCAGAATCAAGCCGAGGAACACCGTGACCGACAGCGGAATGTCCAAGACATCGAGCCCGAGCACAACGCCGACCGCCGCCAGGGGAACGGCGACCATGATGACTAGGGGCTGCAGCAGCGATTCGAATTGGCAGGCCATGACCACGTACACCAGGAAGATCGCCAGCAACAAGGCGCCGCGCAGACTGGACTGGGCCCGATCCATTTCGCGCTTTTGGCCCCCAAGTTCCACCGAAATGTCGGCCGGTTTCTGCAGGTCGGCGATGCGCGCTTCCACCCGGCCGGACAGCGCGCCCAAGTCGACGTCTTGGCTGGCGGCTGTGATCAGCATGGCACGCAGGTTGCCAATGCGGCGAATTTCTGCCGGTCCCTGCTGGCGCGAAATCTCGGCAATCGTCTTGAGCTCCACCGGCCGCTCGGAGGACGGGTTCACCACCAGGCTGAGCACGCGCTCCAGGTCGCTGAGCACGGTTTCGTCCCCGATCACTCGCACGTCGACCTTCTCTTCCCCCTGGTCGTAGCGCGTGCTGACCTTGCCCAGCACCTGGTCGCGCACCAAGTTCGCCACGCTGGCCAGATCGAGCCCGAATTCGAGCATCTTGTCGCGGTCGAATGTGACGCGCACTTCGGGATTGCCTTGGCGCACGCTCGAGCGCACGTCCGCGAGCCCGGGAATCGACGCCACGCGTTCATAGACGTCCGCGGCCACGGTTTGCATGCGCTCCAAGTCGCGCCCCAGGATTTCGATCGTCACCGGCGCCTCCAAGGCGAACGGCGTGGGCCTGGACACGTCGATCGAGCGCACCTCGGGGCGCGCAGCGATCAGGGCGCGGATTTGCGCCAGCAGCATTTCTTCGCGTTGGAATAGGGAGGCTGGCGGTTGCTTGACCTCGGCGCCAGGCGGATCCACAGGCGTCCAGCTGCGGCCGTCCTGGGCCGCAGCGCGGTTTTCCCGGCCCGTGGGGGCCAAGCGCACCGACAAGCGCGCCGTGTGTTTGCCCTCGATATCGCGCGACAGCGTTTCCTTTTCGACACCCACGGTCAGGGCCGTGATCTCAACTCCAGGCAAGGCGCGCACTTGGGCATCAATGCTCGACAGCACGCCGTCGGTCACCTCCAGCGGCGTGCCCACGTCCAGTCCAATGTGCAGCGTGAACTCGCCCTGGTGGATTTCCGGCAAGAGGTCCACGCCCAAACTGCTCCAGCGCCAGGCCGCCAAGGCCGACAGGCAGACGGCGCACAGGATCACGGGCATTCCGCGGGCGAGGCAGCGCTTGACCAGCTGCGGATAGACGCGTTCCAGCCAGGTCCACAGCGCGTCGAAAAGCGCCAGGATCGGGCGCGTGAGCCACCCGAAAGCACGCGCAATTCCCAGGCCCACCAGCGCTACCAAGCGCAACGCTCCGCCCAACAAGGTCAGCGACGCTCGCCCCACGATGCGCGGCGCGTTGCCCAGCATCCCCTTGGCGCTGCGCTCCACGCCCGCCAGGATGGGCCTAGGTGCATCGCCTGGCTGAGCCGTGATGGGTTCGCCCGCGAGCCAGCGC
>JAKFYL010000321.1 GCA_021730845.1 Planctomycetota bacterium
GGACAACCCTTCCCCATACCCCATCCCCTTGACGGATCGGCAGCCTCGGTGTCCACTGACCGCGTTACTAAACCCCGTGTCCACTGAACCGGGGGAGGTCCAGTAGGGATGCATGCTGTCGCTCAGTGTGAGTCGCCTGATCGCCGGCGGGTCTCCAGCGCCGTCGCGCAGCGCCAGGATCCCGATGCGGCGCGAACTCTGAAGAACGACCTGCCTGGAAGCTGGCAGAAACTCGTGCGATTCGAACGAACCGAATCCCAGCGCCCTCACGCGCCACGAGGGTAGCCAGTATGCAGATAGGCCGCGCACTTCGAATCTTCCCTCAGCGTCGGTTTCGCTCGCCCTCCTCCAGAAAGGACTCGCTTGCGCTTCCACGACGGCGCCGGGGATCGGAATGCCGCGCGAGTCGACGACCACCCCTGTTAGCAAGCGTTCGTTCTCCAAGCGCATCTCCAAGATGTTCGCGCCGGGAGCGCTGCTCAAGTCGGCTTGAACGGTGTAGTCAGCGAAACCAAGCGCTTCCACGCCCAGTTTCGTTTGTCCCGGTGGCAGGGACCGAAACCGGAAGCGTCCTGAAGCATCGCTTTCGCACACGACCGGTTGGCGAGACGCGTCGTGCCGCGACCAAGTCGCCTCTCCCGGCGCAGAGTAAATCTTTGCTCCCGCGACCGGACGACCGATTTCATCGAGGACGACGCCCGAAACGTCGACCGGCTCGAACAAGAAAATCGTGCCGACGTCGTAGAAGCGAGAGCCGCCAATCAGATGGTCCAGCACCGAGGTGGCGCGATTCGCGGCCCGTACCTCGAGCCTCCAAGGGCCTTCTTCCTCCAACTCCGAGGTGATCCACCCCTTGGTCGAGAAGCGTCCATGATCGTCTGTTCTGGTTTCGTCAGCCAAACAGGCTCCGCGCTCACGCTCCAAGATCAAGCGCACCTGTGCGCCCGCATGGGGCTTGGCGTCCACGTCGAGCACGGTGCCGCGGACGCCAAACAGGGGAGCGGAAGCAGCGCGATCGGAAGCTGCCTGCTCCTGACCAAATGCGACCGAAAGGAGCACGACACAGATTGCAGGGTTCATGCGCGCGAGTTCCTTGGTGCCACCATGGCCGCTGGATGAAACGTCCAGCGGGCGTCCAGATCTAGGCTTCTGCGGCCTCCGAGTCACACGCGTAGGGCGCTGGGATCAAGTGCAACTGTTGTTTTTTGTCACGGCACCGTACGGATGCGGAAGATCTCGAGTCTTGGACCGATTGCGCTGGCAGCCATGACGTACTTGACGAACTGTGGCGAGTCCATGCCCCAGGATCCTAGGAGCGACTCTTGATGATCCGACTCCGGAATGCTCGCGACCAAGTCTGCGTGCGACACCAGGTAGTCGCGCATGGGGCTCAGGGCTGGACCAACTGAGGATTCCGCGGGACTTGGCAGCACGATGTAGTCGAGGTTCCAGGATCGAATGTAGGCTGCGGGGTCCGACAGGATTTCCGCGACCGGAGTGCGCTGCGGTCCAAAGAGCGTGAAGATCTGCCAATGCCTAACGAAGGAACTCTCCGCGACCGGTCCACACATCTGTTGGTACGCGCCCCAGGGCGAGTACACGTCGTGCCGGGCGCTTCCGTCCGCTTCGAATAGGCCCTCAGGAGTTCGTGGCAGCGGCAGGTCCAGGGCGAAATGCAATCCGATGCGCGGGTTGCTCGAGTACGCATGGGTCCGGAACCAGAATGCTGCCGTGGTCAACGTGTCAGGTTGGCAACGCAAGTAGATCCAGCGTGAGCTGACGTACGCTGGAAATGCCGCGACCAGCACGGCGGCCGCGATTGCCAAGCGGCGCTGGAGTTCTTTTCCCTTCGAGAATGCGTGCAATACCCAAGCTGCCATGCAAGCCAACAGGGGCACGAGCGGCAGCACGAAGCGCTGCATGGACTTGTCGAAGGCGCACAAGAACGCCAGATAGGGGACGGCGTAGCAGCAAAGCACGGCACAATCCTTGGCGCGCTGCGAGTCCAGTTGTTTCCGCGCGGCGCGCAGGATCCATACACCGGCGGCGAGCAAGGCGAATAGTGCAGTTAGAGGCTCGAAACTGCGCAAAGTCAGAAACACGACGCGCGCGCCGCGACCGTGGAAGTCGGAAAACCACAGTTGTTGGTTGGCAAGTTGGAGCGAAGCTGGAACTTCGGAACCGGGCGCTTGTGCCGGCTTCCAAGGTACGGTCCATAGAAAGGGCCAGAAGCACAACAAACTCAGGCACACCAGGGCCACGGGCAACAGCAGTCGCGGATCCGTGAAGCGCCGCGTTGGGCGCTCGCGGAGCAGCACGGCCGCCAGTCCAGCGAACAACACGGGCACGGCGTTTTGGAGTGTTCCTATGGCCAGCGCAGTCCAAGCGCCGGCGGCTAGGAAGGCCGCCGTCGTGCCCCGTTGGCGCAGTTTCAGGCATGCCGCAAGCGCTAGCGTCACGAAGGACGCAGCCACGGCGTGTGGCCGTGCCGTGACAGAGAATCCGACGTCGAGCAGGCTGAAGGCGGACAAAGCCGCGGCAAGCAGCGCCCACCACGCGGGCACGAAGGAACGCGCCAAGGCGAAAGTGCCTGGCACGATTCCAACGGAAAGAATCGCCACGACTTGGCGCATCAATCGCTCGTCGCTGCCAGCTGCGAGCTGGTGGTCATAGGCGAATGCAGTCGGACCGTCAATCGAACGTGGCGCGTCCGGCGATACCAAGTGCGCGACGCGCCCAAGGAGATGTGGGTAGATGCCGCTGGCATGCAGCGCGTCCCAGTCGAGATTGCCTTCGCGCAAGAACAGGGGCGTATCCCGAAATGTCGACAACTGAGTGGCAACTAGATGGGAGTCGGAGTCCTTGCAATGAGGCAGTGCGAAGTCGCAGGTCCAAAGGCGCGTCACGAGCGCGAACAATGTCAGCGCCACGAGCGCCTGGCGAGCGCGATGGTTCGACCGTGCTCCGAGTGTGGAGTCAGGCAATTGGTGAAATGACGCGGGCGGCATTCAGGACGGCGCGAGCCATGTGGCAACGTGCGACGGAGCGAATGGTACGGCTCGTCCAAGCGTCCGCCCACGCATGGGGCGCGACGAAGCGCGGGCCGTCGAGAACGCGGGTTGTTGCTAGCTGGCTCCCCGTACCCACGTGCCAGGGCCGTAGTGCGCTAGGATCCACGGGCATGCGCACTTCGATCCGCCTGATTGTCCCCCTGTTTTCCTTGCTGCTCTCTCCGCTGCTGCTCGCGGCCAAGCCCCAAACCGATCCGGGCTTCTCGACGCTGTTCGACGGGAAGAGCCTGGCCGGATGGGTGACTCGCGGCGGACGCTACGACGGCGCCGCGGTCTGGACCGTCGAGCAGGGCTGCATCGTGGGGCGCCAAGGTCCCGGCGGCGAAGGTGGGCTGCTCTATACGGAGCGAGCCTATGCGAGTTTCGAATTGCGCTTGGAAGTCCAGCTCGATGAGCCCTTCGATTCGGGCATCTTTCTGCGCATGCTGCCACCAGAGTCGAACCAAAAGGGCGCGCAAGTGACGCTCGATTGGCGACCGGGCGGGGAAATCGGCGCGATCTATGCCGACGGGTTCTTGCAACACAACGAGCCGGCGCGCGCGCATTTCAAGAAAGACAGCTGGAATGACCTGCGCGTGCGCTGCTCTGGGTTCGACCTGCACATCGAAGTCGAGCTCAACGGCCAGAAGATCACTGAGTTCGTTCAACCGGCCGGCACGCCGGGCTTTGCTTTTGGCGGGCTGATCGGACTCCAAGTGCACGGAGAGCGCGGCGACACGGGTGCGGCGCGCTTTCGAAACATCCGGATCAGGCAGCTTCCGATGCTCGTCAGCATGTTCGAGTCGAGCGCGGACCCATCCAAAACTGGGCTCGTGGAACTTGGATCCCAAGCCAAGCAGCAAGGCTGGAACGCGCTGCTTGGCAGCGAGTCGATGGATGCCTGGTCCGCGGAAGGACCGAGCGATCGCTATCAGGTGCGGGGCGGCGTGCTCAGCTTCCAGGACGTCGGCGAAGGGGGACACCTGCTCACCAAGGAAGATTTCCAAGACTTCTGCCTGCGGGTCGACTTTCGTACGGCCAAGATGGCCAATTCGGGGCTCTTCCTGCGCGCGGCGCGCGATGGATCCAACCCGGCCTTTTCAGGCTGCGAGGTGCAGATTCTCGACGACTTCCACTGGGAGGAAGTCACGGGCACCAAGCTCGAACCATGGCAGTTCACAGGCGGTTTGTACGGCGCGCTGCCGCCCGCGGAGCGTGGTGCATTGCTACCGATCGGGGACTGGAACAGCTACGAAGTGTTGTATCGCGGCTCGCGTCTGGCGGTGGTGCTCAATGGCCGGCTGCTCTACGACGTTGACACTTTGGCACTTTCGCCACACAGCGGCGATCCTTTCGCCAAACGCGCTGCGACGGGATTCATCGGACTCCAGCACCACGGTTCCAAGGGCGCGAGCGAGGAGCCGATGGTTGCGTTTCGCAACATCTTCGTCCAACGGCTCTAGTCGCGAGACTGGCTAGAAGGTTGGAGGAATCGAGCCTGGTACGGTACTCGCCGGCTGGGATACGATGCGGGGATGATGCTCCTCGCCGTCTTCGCATACTCCTTGTTGACTGCGCAGGATCTTGCGCCGCAGTCGTCGCCTCCACAGCAGCAGAGCCAGGGTCTGCACGGATACATTGGCTACAGCGGCTCGCCGCCGCCGGACCGGGCCGAGTTCGGGATGGGCATGGGCTTTTACTCGGCGGCCTGGTCGCTGATCGATCGCCCCTTGGCGCACTTCCAGATCGGTCTAGCCAGCGGTTGGATTCAGCCCGACAACAGCGACAACAAGGACGTTCCGCTGGCGCCCGCCGGAACACTCGCGCGGCAGTGGCCAGAGCGCGGGCCGACCTGGGGTAGCGTGTTTCAAACCGTCGAAGGCGGCCTGGGGTATTGGGCCCGCAGTCGTTTTCGCTACGGACCGCCCAAGTTCAGCATGAACGCGACGCCGCAGTGCTACGACTACGAAGTCGGCTCGCCTGGGTGGTCCTTTTTCTACGACACCGAGGCCCTGCCCGACAACCGGCTTGGCATCGCACAGCTCAGCAATCGCTTGCTGATTCCGCCGGACGCGTTGCCTTTTGCGGAGGATCCGCGCGGCAAGTTCTTCGGCTACACCTACATGGCACTGCCGTTCACCGACCCGGTGCCTGGGGAAAACGGCCGGGCGCCTACCGGTGACCAGGCGTGGACGTGCTTTGTGAGCACGAAGAACTTCCAGGGGCCGATCGCTTACTACATTCCGGAGACGTGGAGCAAGATTGCGGACATCTTCGACTATCCATTTCTGCACGGGCGCTGCTTGGACACTCGCTCTGGCGTGATGGGCGGCGGGGCGATGGAGATCAACACCGTGCCCCAGATCGTGGCGACGGCGCAGGGCGGCACGCGCTACTCGAAGATCCCGACGCTGCGTTTTCCAGTCGACGCCGACGGCCGCGCGGTCCTGGTGCAAGATGTGACCTACTACTCCAAGCAGGCGCTGTACGACGACTTTCTTGCTTGGCGCCGCGGTGGACCGGCTCCCAGCGGTCGATTCGGCGCCCAGGGCGCCTTTGTCGCTAGGCTCAGCACGCGCACGCCGGGCTTCAAGCAGGACGGACTAGAAATCGAAGGCGTTGCCAGCACGTTCGACACCAAGGTCTTCGACGACAACACCTGGGGCCTGGTGTGGCGGGAAGATGGCCACGCGCCGCGCGGCGAGTTCCCGCAGTACTACCGTCACGAGGACGGCAAGCGCGTCGCGATCGCGGCGGTAGACGTGCCTGCGGAGACTGGACTTCACGCCGCCGAGTTCGAGTTGGCCAAACCCGGAGATGCGTTCACTTCACCGAAGCAGGGCGCTTGGACCACGCCGGGGGCTGCCGCCGGGCCGTTTCAAGTCGACTTGGTCGATGGTTCGCGCGTTACGTACAGTTGGTATCGCTTCGTCGATCAGCCGTCGTTCCAGCAGTACCGCTGGAGCACCGAAAAGAAGGCGGCGTTGCAGTCATTCATCGAGCGCATCCACCGCGAGTGGCCTGTGAATCGCGAGTACATGCCGCCGCCCACGACGGGCGAATTGGTGGCGCTCGATCCGGCTCTGCTGGTCACGCCGCCTGCGGGACTTGAAGTCGGCTTCGTGCCGATCGTGACACGGCAGGAACAAGCTCGCTGAAGGGCCTGTTTCAGACCGGGCCCCAGGGGATGGAGCGATCGATGCTTGGCGTGCGATTCGAATTCCGGCCGTGGTAGGCTGACAATCCAGCCAGTACTCCACGATCTTGCCAATGGCCGCGAAGGCTCCTCGATCGCACGCCTGCATCCCATTCTCACAACAGGGTTCCAACATGCGCCGCTACATCCGCTTGTTCCTGCCGCTAGCCTCGCTCGCCCTCGGCTCGACGCTGGGCGCGGATCCTTCGAGCTGCGTACCTCTTGCCGCCGTCGATGCGCAGTCTCCGGCCTTCGTGGAGGGCAAGGACTATCTGGTGCTCGAGCGCAAGCGCTTCTTGGACGAAATGGGCTTCGATCAGCCCGTGGAAGCTTTCAGCATGCTTGTCCCCAAGGGCTGGAAGTCCCAAGGCGGAGTGCGTTGGAAAGGAGTGGGGGAATGCCGCGGCGAGATCGTAAGCAACCACGTGCAGATCACGTCCCCGGACGGGAAGATCCGTTTCACCGCGATGCCGGTACGCTCCTTCGGCTGGGCTGACGAACCGATGCTGCTGCAAGCCATGCAGGCCGGAGCACAGCAAGGTGGCTGCGCCATCAACCAACCCTTCGACGCCAAGCAGTACATCGAAGGCTTCGCGCGCATCGATCTTGGGGCACAGGCCTCGGACATCCGTACGGACAAAGACGGTCAGTCCAGGTCAAAGCCTTTCGACGAACAGGCGAACGCCATCTCCCGCCAATACGGGACCGGGTCGGAGCAAACCACGACGATGGCCTTCGGCCGGATCACTTGGCCGGATGGAGACGCGGGCATTCTGCACGTCGGAGTGACCAACTCGATCACGCGCAAGCCAGACATGCTCACTGGCCGCACGACCATGTTTTCGAGTACGCAGGTGTTTCACTGCGTGCTGATGCGCTTTGCCCCGGAGCGCGAACCGGAGGCGACCAAGATGATGGGCATGTTCCAGTCGAGTTTCCGCTCCAATCCGATCTGGATCGAAGCCAAGGATCAGTTCTTGACCCAACTAGGCAACATCGAACACGCGGGTCGCATGGAGCGCATCCGCTTGATGGGCGAACAAAGCCGCGCGTACGCCAAGAGTCAAAGCGATGCGAGCGAGCAACGCATGCGTGACTGGGAAAGCCAGCAGGCATCCCAGGATCGGCAGCACACACGCTTTGTCCAAACCATCCGCGAAGTGGAGAGCTACAAGGAAGGCTCCGGCTCGGTAGAGCTCAGCGCGGGCTACGCGCAGGCCTGGAGCCGCGGGAACGGCACGTACATACTGAGCAATTCGCCCAGTTTTGACCCCAGCAGCGTGTTTCAGGACACGAACTGGAAACTGCTCGAAAGAAGCGATCCATAGACCTTTCTGGCGGGTCGCTCTTTTCTCGACTAGGCCAGTCGTGCGCGGCGAGGCCCTTAGGTCGTGCCCTTCGCTACTTGGGCTCGGGCTCGACCGGTTTGTTCTCGCCGCTTGGCGGAACAAGGTCGCCCGAGCCGGAGTCCGTCTCCGGAGTCGGCACGACGGGAATTTCCGACTCGCCGCGGATCGCTGCTTCTAGGCCGCCTTCGGCTTCGCCTTCCGGCGTCGGCTGCTTGAGTAGGTCTTGCAGTTTCTTGCGCAGGTTCGCCGCCCCGTAGCCGGGAACTTCGTACACCCAGTTAGCCGTGCGTTGGTTGAGTTTCTCCGCATCGGCTTTGACTTCGTCGACCGACTTGAGCGTGGTCGTGGGCGTTTCGGCCGCCAGCGGTTTGTCTTCGGCACCTTCCGCGCCCTCCGCGGGCGGGGGAGGAAGAGGTCCGACGGCATCCGGCTGGCGCGCGCTTTCCTCGAAGCTCGAGGACAGCTTGAGGTAGACCTTGTCGTCCTTTTGCACCGTCGTGCAAGTGACCACCAGTCCGTCGAAGGATTCGAAGCGCGTGATGGTTTGCGGCTGGCCGCTGAGGTCCACTTCCGCCGCCGGCTTCACGTCGTCGAAGTTCATCCATTCGAGCGCGCCGCCGATCGAACTGGCGACCCCCGGCCAGGAGAGTTCTTTGCCTTCGGGCATGCCCTGCACGTCGAAATTCTCTTGTTCGGCGGTCGCGCGCTCGACGATCAATTTCTCGCCGTCCGGGTGCAGCGTTTCTACCTTGCGCACGCGCTTCTTCTCGACCTTGGCGATTTGCTTGTCGAGTAGGCCGGTGACGTTCGGTTCGACGGTCAAGTTGCCCGCAACTTCCACCGCTCCCGGGCCGCCAACCTTGCGCACGAACAGCGACGGATCGCCGGTGAAGGAGCGACCTTCGCCCATCTTGCCCACGATCAAGTCGGCCAGCACGGCCTGGTTCTTGTCCTTGAGCGTGATCTGACGTCCTTTGCCGCCCGGCGAAGTTGGATCGTCGAGCTCGAGCTTGGCGAACAGGCTGGGGTTCTTGGTTTTCTCCTCGAGCACGGTCAACGTGGCGAGTCCAACGACCAAGGCCTTCACCTTGTTGACGTCGACCGGGTAGCCGCCCTTTTGGACCGCGCCCCAGCTGTCGCCTTTTTTCTCGAGGGCGTAGCTGCCATCAGGGGTCGTGACCTGCACGAAGGCCACTTCATTGACTTTGTCGCGCAGCCCAGCGAACAGAGGCGCGGTGCCCCGCGCCGCCGGCTTGGTGGCCGCTTGGTTGCTGGAGAGCTTCCACGTGGTCACGGCGATCACGCCAGCTGTGACCGCCAACAAGATTCCAATGCTATTGGCTTTCATCGCAAGTTAGGCGTTTTTCGACTTCTTGGAGCGGGTCGAGCTGAGTCCAAAGGCTGCCACCAGCACCAAGGCGGGCATGGCAGCGATGTTGAGCCACTTGACCTTGGTGCCCAGGCTTTCCACGTCGCGGCGCAAGTCGCGGCGCACGCCGCGCAGGCGCTTGCGCGTGTCGAGTTGGGCTTGGCGCAGTTTCTCGATCTCGGCCTCGGCTTCGGGGGTGAGCAGCAAACCACCGCCCTTCTCGTCCTGCTTGCTCAGCAGTTCGTTGAGGCGCCGTTCGCCTTCGTCGAATTCGCGCGTCAGGCGCTGCTCTTCCGAGCGCAGGGCCTGCTCGGCCTCGCGCTCGAGCTCGTCGACCATCTTGAACGGGCGCGCGGACGTGCCGCGGCTGCGCAAGCTGATCAAATCCGTGCTGCCGCCCAGGAAATCGATGGCGTTGGTGATCAGGTCGCCGTTGTCGAAGGTCTTGGAGCCCAGGCGCTGGCCGCCAAAGTCCATGATGCGCACCCAGGTGCCGTCCGCCAGCATGTCGCAGTCGGCGACCACGACCACGTTGATCGGCGCGCTCGAAGCCGCCAAGTGCTCAGCGCCGGCTGGTTCGGCCGGCGGCGCTTCTCCCTCGGCGGTGGGCGCGGGCGCGGGCTTGCCCTCGGGGAAGGCGCTCTTGGCATCGCCTTGCACGCGCGCTGCCAGGGCGTACTTCTTGTTGGTGGGCAGGAATTCGGCCAGCAGCGAGGCCGGATCGGCCATGAACTGCACGCGCGAGACCGGAATGAGCTGGGATTTGAGGCTCGATTCCACCAGCGGAACGAGATTGGTCGTGGCGCCGTCCACAGGCTCCAGCGCCCCGGCGTAACGCATTTGCAGCGTCTTGAGTTGGTCGATGACGACCTCGCTGGCGTTCATGCGCTCGGCGGTTAGGCCCAGCCACACGAGGAATGGGCCCGACTCCGCGCGGCCGCGGTTGTTGAATTGCACCGTCAGCGCGCTTTCCATGTCGCCCACGACGCTCTCCTTCACCAAATTCACTCCCCAGGCCTGCATCAGGCGCTCCAAGTTGGAGTCCTTCTTGGCCTGGAAGCGCGACATCGGATCGGCCGGATTCTCGCCGCTGTCGTCGAGTTCGCAGTAGGGGTCGACGAACACCAGAGCTTTGCCGCCCTTGAGCACGAACTGATCGATGGCGTACTCCAGTTCCGGCGCCAAGTTCTTGGGGTGCACCACGAACAAGACGTCGACCTCGGGCGGAATCTCCTTGGCGGCCGGCAGGATGGTCTTGGTCTCGTAAAGCTGGCGCAACTGGTCCATGACGAACCAGGGCTGCGGCATTTGGCGCTGCATCTCCATGGGATTCATGGCCGCGCCTTCCAAGGGCAGCGAACTGATCACGCCTACGACCGTGCGGTCGGGGCTGGAGAGTTGGTGCACGAGCTTGGTCAGGTCGTACTCCAAGAATGCCTCGCGGTCGGGCTGCAAGAAGGGGATGACCTCCTTGTCGCCGGTCGAGTTCGACGCCGCCAGGCCGAAGTACAGCGTCTCGCCATTGCGCATGGGGTAGCCACGCAATCCGTCCTGCACGGCCTGGTCCTCCGTGTCCGTGAACGGCTCTGGATCCAAGACCTCCACGGCCACGGCTCCGTTCGATCGGCGCGCGTACTCCAAGAGCGTTTCCTCTACGCGCTTGCCGTAGTCCGGGAGCGGCGGATAGCTCTGGGCCATCTTCTTGGAGAAGAACAGGCGCATGGTGATCGTCTCACCCGCCGCGCCAACCTTCTTGAGGATGGATTTGGTCCCGTCCGAAAGCGTGTACAGCTTGCCTTCGGTCAGATCCAGGCGCGCCGAACGCAGCGAGGTGCTGGCCAGCAAGTTGACCGACAAGAACAGAGCCAGTGCGAGTCCGACGCCCGTGGCGCCCAGCATTTTGCGATTCATGGCTTTAGTCCGCCTTCTTGAGTTCGACCACGATGGCATTCATGAACAGGAACGCCGCGATCAAGGATCCGAAGAAGATCAAATCGCGGGCTTCGATCACGCCTTGCGTGATGGCATTGAAATGGGTCATGAAACTGAGCGAGGTGATCGCGTCCACGAGCACCGGCGGCGCCCAAGAGGAAAAGAAATCGGTCACCGTCGGGAAGCCCGCCAGCAAGAACAAGAAGCACAGCACCACGCTGATGACGAAGGCGATGACCTGGTTCTTGGTGATCGCCGACACACAGGCGCCGATCGCCAAATAGGCGCCGGCCATCAAGAAGCTGCCCAAGTAACTGGCGAGGATCACGCCGTTGTCCGGATCTCCCAAGTAATTGACGGTCAGCCAAACCGGGAACGTGAGCACGAGCGCCAAGCCGGTGAAAGCCCAAGCGGCGAGGAACTTGGCCAGCACGGCCTGAGCCATGGTCACCGGCAGAGTCATGAGCAACTCGATCGTGCCCAGCTTGCGTTCTTCGGCCCACAGGCGCATCGAAATGGCCGGGATCAGGAACAGGTACAGCCAGGGATGCCAGGTGAAGAAGGGCTGCAAGTCGGCCTGGCGACGCTCGAACAGATTGGCTTGTTGAAACGTCAACAGGCCGCACAGCAAGAGGAAGATGAAAATGAACACGTACGCGACGGGCGTCGCGAAGTAGCTCTTGAGCTCGCGCTTGAGCAGGGCAATGGTGTTTTGCATGGCTGGATTCGCGTTCAGTTGGCGGTGTTGCCGGCGGTCAAGCCGCGGAAGACTTCGTCCAGGCGTCCACCTTCGACGCGCATGCCGTCGATTTCCCAATTGTCTTGGTGCGCCCGGCGACCGATCTCGGCCACGATCGAGCGTTTGTCCTTGGAGCGCACGACCACGCTGGACAGCGCGCCGTTGGCTTCGACCGGGTCGATTTGGTCCGCACCGAACATCTCGCGCAGGGCGCGCGTGACTTTTTCGGCGTCGTTCTTCGGCACGCTGACGGTCACGGCGTTGTAGTAGCGCGACTTGGCGGCCAGCTCGCTGGGCGTGCAGTCGACCACCAGCTTCCCGGACGTGATGATGATCACGCGCGTGCACACGGCCTCGACTTCCTCGAGGATGTGCGTCGAGAGGATGATGACCTTGTCCTTGGCCATCGAGCGGATCAACTTGCGCACATCGTGCTTCTGGTTGGGATCCAGGCCGTCGGTGGGTTCGTCCAGGACCAGCACCTCGGGATCGTGCAGGATCGCTTGGGCCAGTCCCACGCGGCGCTTGTAGCCTTTGGAGAGCGTTTCGATCTTCTGGTGCATCACCTTCTCGATTTGCACCTTGCCGGCCACTTCGCGGATGCGCGCCTGCTTGGCGGCGCCCGTCAGCCCGCGCACGTCGGCGATGAAGTCCAGGAACTGGGCTGGAGTCATGTCCGGGTACAGGGGCGCGCCTTCGGGCAGGTAGCCGATCTTCTTCTTGGCCGCGATGGGGTCGGTCAGGACGTCGTGGCCGCAGACGGTCGCCGTCCCGCTCGTGGGGTGCAGGAAACCGGTCAGCATCTTCATGGTGGTCGACTTCCCGGCGCCGTTGGGCCCAAGGAAGCCCAGCACCGTGCCGCGTTGGACGGAGAAGCTCACGCCCTCTACGGCGTGAATCGCGCCGAAGGTCTTGTGCAGATTCTTGATTTCGATCATGTCTGGCGTCAGGTGGGGAACTGCCCCCTAATCCGTGAAACTGGGGTCGAGCGGGGGAAAGTTCCGTTCGAGGCGCGTCAGCGCGCGGGGCCAAAGGTCAGCCGCGCCTGCGCAAGGGGCGAAGATTGTGGGGTTGTCGGGGCAACGGGGCAAGCCCTGGCCGGCCC
>JAKFYL010000460.1 GCA_021730845.1 Planctomycetota bacterium
GATCAAGGAAGTCCGGGCCATCACGGGGCTCGGATTGAAGGAAGCCAAGGATCTGGTCGAGGGCGCGCCCAAGCCGATCAAGGAAGGCGTGACCAAGGACGAGTCCGAAGCCATGAAGAAGCAGCTCGAGGCTGCCGGCGCCAAGGTCAAGATTTCCTAAGGACTGCCGCCAGGCCAGCGGCCCAGCCCGGCCGCGCGGCTTTTCGCTCCGCCGTACCTGTTCTGGGACTGCCCAGGTGGGGCTTCGATTGCAAGGGACTTGTTCGACGTTTCCAGGTCGCAACGGAATCCCTTTGCAATCGGAGTCCACAGCTTGGCATGATATTTGGGTGCAGCAAGGCCCTCTACGCTCCCCGGCCTACCTGCCCCATCCAGAGCTAACTCGGTCGACCGAGAATCGCGTTGCTGGGAACCCCGCGAGCTTTCTCCGGCGCAGTTCTGTTTTCCCTTGCCTTGTTCGCCCGTCTTGGCCAGCCCCGGGATGTCTGGCGCTCACCGAGTGCCCCGCCTCCCAGCGTTTGCGGACGTTCCCCACTTTCCTTCACAAGCCTAGGCCTGCCCCTGGGGCTTTTCGTCGCGGCCGATGGATCGGCTCGCGCTTCCTATTCAGGCGTCCTCCGATGTGTTCGGCGACGCCCACGCCTCGATCCACGATCATCTCATGAGCAGGACGAAACTCCCGACGCGCAAGTTCGGTCGCTATCCCGAAATCTTGAAAGTGCCCGACCTGGTCGAAGTGCAGACCAAGGCCTATCACGATTTCCTGCAGCTGGAAGTCCCCGGAGCGAGCCGCGCGGACGGCGGCTTGGAAGCGCTGCTGCGCGAAGTGTTCCCGGTGTACTCGTACGACAAGACCATGTGCTTGGAGTACGCCGGCTACGAACTCTCCAAGCCGCGCTACACCATCGAAGAGTGCCGCCAGTTGCGCCTGACCTACGGGTATCCGTTCAAGGTTCGGCTGCGCCTGATCAAGCCTGAGCCCATCGAGGAAGAAGTATATCTGGGCGAAATCCCGATCATGATCGGGGGCGGGGAATTCATCATCAACGGCTCCGAACGCGTCATCGTGAGCCAGTTGCATCGCTCGCCGGGCGTGGACTTCTCCATGGACGCCAGCAGCGTCGACAAGAAGTTGCACAACTGCTGGATCATTCCCGAGCGCGGCTCGTGGGTCGAGCTCAATGTCACCAAGAAGGACTTGCTCACGATCCGCATCGACCAGTCGGGCAAATTTTCGGCCGTGACTTTGCTGCGCGCCATCGACGAGAAGCTCTCCACCGACCAGCAAGTGCTGCGCGCGTTCTACGAGACGCGCGTGGTCAAGAAAGCCAAGGGCCAAACCCAGAACGCGTTCGCCAAATTGATCACCGACCGCATCGCGGTGGGTGACGTGGTCGTGCTCAAGACCGGTGAAGTGTTGGTGCACTCGGGTCACCCGATTCCCGAAACCACGGCCTTGGAAATCGCCGCGGGCGAGATCGCCGAAGTCGAAGTCATCGAGGCCATGGGCACCGATCTCGACATGTTGATCATCAATTCGATGCTCGAGGACCCGACCAAGAGTCACGACGACGCGTTGCTCAAGATCTACTCGCGCCTGCGCCCGGGCAATCCGCCCCAGATCGACAAGGCCAAGGATCTGTTCCACGAGAAGTTCTTCGATCCCCAGCGTTATCGCTTGGGCCGCGTGGGTCGCTTCCGCTTGAACCGCAAGTTCGACCAGAAGATCGGCGAAGACGTTCAGACGCTGCAAGCCGAAGACATCATCAACTCGATCAAGTACTTGATCGGCCTGCGTGCCAACCGCGGCCTGATCGACGACATCGACAACCTCGGCAATCGGCGCGTGCGCACCATCGCCGAGCTCGCCGGCGATGAATTCCGCAAGGGCTTGCTCAAGCTGCGCCGCACGGCGCAAGAGCGCATGAACCTGGAAAACCCCGAGACGGTCAGTCCGCGCAACTTGGTCAACTCCAAGACCTTTTCCAGCGCTATCGACTACTTCTTCGGTCGCGGGGAACTGAGCCAAGTGGTCGACCAGACCAACCCGCTGTCGCAATTGACGCACGAGCGCCGCCTGTCCGCTCTGGGACCGGGTGGACTCAACCGCAAGCGCGCAGGTTTCGACGTGCGCGACGTGCACCTGTCGCACTATGGGCGTTTGTGCCCGATCGAAACCCCGGAAGGTTCGAACATCGGCCTGATCAGCTCGCTGTCGATCTTCGCCAAGATCGACGAGTACGGCTTCTTGGTCGCGCCCTACCGGCGTGTCAAGAAGGGCAAGCTCACCAACGAGGTCGTGTACATGCGCGCCGACGAAGAGTTCGGCCATGTCATGGCGCCGGCCGACACCCCGTTCGACGACAAGGGCCAGCTCGTGGAAGAACGCGTTCTGGCGCGCAAGGACGGCGACAACGTGGAGTGCATCCCCGACGAGGTCGACTTCCTGGACGTTTCCCCGCAGCAAATCGTAGGTATTTCCGCGGCCTTGATTCCGTTCCTGGAGCACGACGACGCCAACCGCGCGCTCATGGGCTCGAACATGCAGCGTCAGGCCGTGCCTTTGCTGGTGACCGAACCGCCGGTCGTGGGCACGGGCCTGGAAACCGTGGTGGCACGCAACTCGAACATGCCGCTGTACGCCGAAAAGGCGGGCACGGTGAAGTACGTCGACGGCATGCGCATCTTGGTCGACGAAGAAGAGTACAAGCTGACCAAGTTCCGTGGTCTCAACGAGCGCACGTGCCAAACCCACAAGCCGCGCGTCCTGGAGGGCGAGAAAGTCCAGAAGGGCGATCTACTCGCCGACGGGGCCTCGACGCACTTGGGCGAGTTGGCTCTGGGCCGCAACTTGCTGGTTGCGTTCATGACCTGGGACGGCTTCAACTACGAGGACGCGATCCTCGTGTCCGAGCGACTGGTCAAGGAAGACACGTTCACTTCGATTCACATCGAGGAGTACGAAGTCGAAGTGCGTGAAACGAAACTCGGCAAGGAAGAGTTCACACGCGACATTCCCAACGTCGGCGAGCGGGCCTTGGCCACGCTCGACGAGAGCGGCATCGTGCAAGTCGGCACGTTCGTGGAGGCCGGCGACATCTTGGTCGGCAAGGTTGCGCCCAAGTCCAAGAGCGAACTGACGCCCGAAGAAAAGCTGCTACACGCCATCTTCGGCAAGGCCGGCGTGGACGTGAAGAACGCTTCGTTGACGATGCCTCCGGGCACGCGCGGGGTGGTGATCGGCGCACAGAAGTTCTCGCGCCGCGTCAACTTGACCGATGCCGAGCGCAGCAAGGCGCTGGCGCAAATTCGCGATGCGGAAAAGGACTTCGTGCGCGCGCTACGGGACTACACCGTGGCCATGTTGCGCGAAGTGAAAGCGGCGCTGGGCGCGGAGGTCGCCGACGACCTGACGGGCAAGCCGGTGACCGTGGACGACACGGCGACCTACGACGAGTTGCGGCGTGTGCGCCTGTTGTGCATGGCCACCACCGAGGATTGCCCGGACAAGACCAAACGCGCCGCCGGCGCCAAGGTCATCGCCGAGTACCAAGCCAAGATCGAAGGCAAGGAAAGCGACAAGAACAAGATCGTCAATCGACTTTCGCGCGGCGACGAATTGCCGACCGGCGTACTCGAGATGGTCAAGGTGTACGTCGCAACCAAGCGCAATCTGTCGGTCGGCGACAAGATGGCCGGACGCCACGGCAACAAAGGTGTCATCTCCAAGATCCTGCGCGAAGAGGACATGCCGTACCTGGAAGACGGCACGCCGGTGGACATCGTGCTCAATCCCTTGGGCGTGCCCAGCCGTATGAACGTCGGTCAAATCCTGGAAACGCACCTGGGACTGGCGGCCACCAAACTGGGCATGCGCTGCTTCTCGCCGGCCTTCGACGGAGCCAGCGAGAAAGAGATCGAGAAGCTCTTGGTGGATGCCAAGCTGCCGCCGACGGGTAAGTTCACCTTGTTCGACGGACGCACCGGCCAACCCTTCGAACAGGAAGTCACGGTGGGGGTGATGTACATGCTCAAACTCCACCACCTCGTCGATGAAAAGGTGCACGCCCGGGCCACGGGCCCTTACAGCTTGATCACCCAGCAACCGCTGGGTGGCAAGGCACGCTTCGGTGGTCAACGTTTCGGTGAGATGGAAGTTTGGGCGCTGGAAGCGTACGGCGCGGCCAACATCTTGCAGGAACAACTGACGGTCAAGTCCGACGACGTCGAGGGTCGGACGAAGATCTACGAGTCGATGGTCAAAGGCCTGAACATTCTCGAACCGGGAACGCCAGTCTCGTTCGAGGTGCTCACCAACGAAATCAAGGGTCTGGCGCTCAACATGCAGCTCCACAAGAAGGCGGCACTCTGATGGCTGACGGATACATGGTCGAGTCGATTCAAAATCGCATCAACGACTACGGTTGCGTATCGATCAGTTTGGCCAGCCCGGAGGACATCCGTAGCTGGTCATACGGCGAGGTCAAGAAGCCGGAAACGATCAACTACCGCACCTATCGTCCCGAGCGCGACGGCCTTTTCTGCGAACGCATCTTCGGCCCCGAAAAGGACTGGGAGTGCTTCTGCGGCAAGTACAAGGGCATCAAGCACAAGGGCATCGTGTGCGACAAGTGCGGGGTCATGATCACGCATTCGCGCGTGCGCCGTAAGCGCATGGGCCACATCAACCTGGCGGCCTCTGTGGCGCACATCTGGTTCTTCAAGGCCATGCCCAGTCGCTTGGGCACGCTGCTGGGCATCCAGACCTCGAACCTAGAGCGAGTGGTCTATTTCCAGGACTACATCGTGATCGCGCCTGGCGACACGCCGCTCAACGAGTACCAACTGCTCACCGAGGACGAGTTCCGCCAGGCGCGCGCCAAGTACGGCAACGAGTTCGAGGCCGACATGGGCGCAGACGCGGTCAAGAAGATCCTGCGCCGCTTGGATCTCAACCGTTTGTCGCTGGAACTGCGCGAGGAATTGCTGTCGACGCGCTCCAAGCAGCGCCACAAGGACATCGTCAAGCGTCTGCGCACGGTGGAGTTGCTGCGCGACTCGGGCAACACTCCCGAATGGATGATTTTGGACGTCATCCCCGTGATTCCGCCGGATTTGCGGCCGCTGGTGTTGCTCGACTCGGGCAACTTCGCCACCAGCGACCTGAACGATTTGTACCGGCGCTTGATCAACCGCAACAACCGCCTCAAGAAGCTGCTCGACCTGAATGCACCTCAGGTCATCATTCGCAACGAAAAGCGCATGCTGCAGCAATCGGTCGACGCGCTGTTCGACAATGGTCGCTGCCGTCGGCCCGTGCTGGGCTCCTCCAATCGCCCGCTCAAGTCCTTGACCGACATGATCAAGGGCAAGCAGGGACGCTTCCGCGAGAACTTGCTCGGCAAGCGCGTCGACTACTCGGCGCGCTCGGTGATCGTGGTCGGACCGGAACTGCGCTTGCACCAGTGCGGTTTGCCCAAGAAAGTCGCCCTAGAGCTATTCCAGCCGTTCATCATTCGCCGGCTCAAGGAGCTGGGCATGGCCGACACGATCAAGTCGGCCAAGAAGATGCTCGAGCGCCGCGACGAGGAAGTGTGGGACATCCTCGAGGAGGTCATTCGCGACCACCCCGTGTTGCTGAACCGTGCGCCCACGCTGCACCGCATGGGCATTCAGGCGTTCGAGCCGGTGTTGATCGAAGGCAATGCGATTCGCTTGCATCCGCTCGTTTGCGGCGGTTTCAACGCTGACTTCGACGGCGACCAAATGGCCGTGCACTTGCCGCTGTCCTTCGAAGCGCAGATCGAAGCCAGCACGCTCATGTTGTCGACCAACAACGTGTTTTCGCCGGCCAATGGTGCGCCGATCATTTCACCCTCCCAGGACATGGTTCTGGGGATCTACTACCTGACCAAGAACTGTTTCATTCCGCAGGGCGGCAAAGGGAAAGTGCCCCAGTTGTCGTCGCTGACGGAACTCTTCTTGGCCCTGGGCCACGGCAAGATCCGCACCCACACCGTGGTAGCCGTGCGCATGGATCCGGGCCGCCGCATCAAGAGCGGACCGCGCTTGCCGGAAATGGAAGTCGGCAGCGACGGCCGCATTGCGGACGACGGCACCGGCAAGAAGAAGCGCGCCCTCGTAGTCACGACCTGCGGCCGAGCACTTTTCAACGACATCCTTCCTCCAGGGATGCCCTACTACAACTACGAGCTGGACAAGAAAGGCATCCAGGCATTGATCAGCGATTGCCACCGTTTGCTCGGACGCGACGCTACGCTCAAGCTGCTCGACGACCTCAAGGACCTGGGCTTCAAGGCCAGCACGCGCGCGGGCTTGTCGTTCGCCAAGGACGACATCCGCGTGCCGGTCACCAAGGCCAAGGTCTTGGCCGAGACGCACAAAGAGATCGAAAAGGTCGAGAAGTCCTTCCAAAAGGGTGTCATCACCGAGGGCGAGCGCTACCTCAAGATCATCGACCTGTGGACGCATGCGCGCGAAAAGGTCGGCGAGGATCTGATGCAGGTTTTGCGCGACGACCATCGCGACGACTCCACCTACGTCAACCCGATCTTCTGCATGGTCAGTTCGGGCGCGCGGGGCTCCATCGACCAGATCCGCCAGCTCGGCGGTATGCGCGGTCTGATGGCCAAGCCCTCGGGCAAGATCATCGAAACGCCGATCAAAGCCAACTTCCGCGAAGGCCTAAAAGTCTTGGAGTACTTCTCCTCGACGCACGGCGCGCGCAAGGGCTTGGCCGATACGGCGCTCAAGACGGCTGACGCCGGATACTTGACGCGCAAGCTCACCGACGTTGCGCAAAACGTCGTCATCACGGTGGAGGACTGCGGCACGCTCAACGGCGGTACCAAAGGCGTGGTCTACAAGGGCGAGAAAGTGGCCGTGACCTTGGCGCAAGCCATTCGCGGCCGCGTTGCCCGCGACGCCATCGTGGACACGGTCAACGACGAGATCGTGGTGCGCGAAGGCGAGTTGATCACCGAAGACACCGCGCGGCGCATCGAGGACTTGGGCTACGAGCGCATTCGCGTGCGTTCTCCGCTCACCTGCGAGGCGGGCTTCGGCATTTGCTCCAAGTGCTACGGCATGGACCTATCCCGCGGATCGCTGGGGGAGCGGGGCCTGGCCGTGGGAATCATCGCCGCCCAGTCGATCGGAGAGCCTGGCACCCAGTTGACCATGCGCACGTTCCACATCGGTGGAACGGCCAGTCGCGCCATCGAGGCTTCCGAAGTCAAGGTCAAGCGCGCAGGCGTGGTGAACTTCATCAACCTGAAGGTGGTCAAGAACGCCGCCAATCAGCACGTGGTGCTCAACCGCAACGGCGAATTGCGCTTGGTGGACGCGCGCGGCCGGGAAATCGACCGCTACACGGTACCCACCGGCGCGACCGTGTTCGTGACCGAGAACGAAGAGGTCAAACCCGGACATGCCTTGTGCCAATGGGACCCGCACCATGTGCCGATCCTGGCGGAGTTCAAGGGCAAGGTGCGCTACGAAGACCTCATCGAGGGCAAGACGCTCAAGATCGAGCGCGATACGCGCCGCGGTACGGTCCGCAAGCAAGTGATCGAGCACAAGGGTGACTTGCACCCGCAAATCGTGCTCGAGGACAAGGATGGCCAACCCTTGGCTCTGTATCCGATTCCGGAGCGGGCCTACTTGGAGGTCGAAGAAGGCGCCTCGGTCGGGCCCGGCGAATTGCTGGCCAAGACCGCGCGCGATATCCAAGGCACGCAGGACATCACCGGCGGTTTGCCGCGGGTGACCGAGCTGTTCGAAGCCCGACGTCCCAAGGACCCGGCCGTCATTTCGGAAATCGAAGGCGTGGTCGAATTGGGCGAAAAGAAGCGCGGCAAGCGCACGATTCTCGTCCGCGCCCTCAGCAACAAGGGCGAAGTCATCGAAGAGATGGAGCACTCCGTCTCGCAAGGCAAGCACCTGCGCGTGCACAAGGGCGACGAAGTGCGCGCCGGCGAGCCGCTGGTCGACGGGGCCTTGGATCCGCACGACATTTTGTCCATCTCAGGCGAAGAGGAAGTCCAGAACTACCTCTTGCGCGAGATCCAGGGCGTGTACCGTTCGCAGGGCGTTACCATCGACGACAAGCACATCGAACTCATCATCTCCCAGATGATGCGCAAGGTGCAGGTCAAGGAGCCCGGCGACAGCGAGTTCCTTCCGGGCGCGGTAGTGGAAAAATTCCGCTTCAAGAAGGAAAACGAGCGTCTGCGCAAGGAGAAGAAGAAGGCTGCCACGGGCGAGACGCTGCTGCTGGGAGTCACCAAGGCCTCCTTGTCTTCGGAGTCCTTCATTTCCGCGGCCAGTTTCCAGGAGACCACCAAGGTCTTGACGGAAGCCGCCATCGCCGGACGACGCGACTACCTGGTGGGCCTCAAGGAAAACGTCATTCTCGGGCACTTGGTTCCCACCGGAACCGGTTTCCGCGACCACCACAAGACGCGCGTCAAGAAGAACATCGACTTCGGCGAGATCGGATCGGCGGCGTTTTCCACCAGCGGAAGTGACGCCCACTTGGAGGCGCTCGTGGCAGGACTCGATCCGGCCTCGGCCCAAGCGGGTCTGCTCGCCGCGGTCGGCGCCCAAGCCGTGGGACTGGACTTGGAGGAATCCAAAGCCGGTTCCGGGCCGCCGCGCCGACGTCAGGCAGCTTCGGTCCTGGCGGAAACCGTGCTTCTCGACGACGACGAAGAAGAGGAAGCCTCTGAGGAAGAGGAAGAAGACGAGGATTCGGTCGCCAAGGCTGACCCGCTCGAGGCGGAGTTGGGCTTGGGCGCGGCGGATGTTCCTGGCCTCACTCTGGATGACGACGGCGCTGTCGACGACGACGACGATGATGACGACGACGACGACGACGATGACGAAGAAGATGAGGAGGAGGAAGACGAGGACGCGGACGAAGACGCGGACGAAGAGGATGACGACGATGACGACGACGAAGAGGAGAAGGACTTCGACGCCGACCTCTGATCCGTTGGCCCCGCATCGTGTCGCGGGCCTCTCGCGCCTGGAAGCCGAGACGGCCCGCAACTAGCTCGCTCTACCCTCGTTCCCCGCCGGCGACCCTTTCCCGCGGGAAGCTAGCCCCGTCTTTAGGACCTTCCCGGCCTGGCGTGCCGCGCAGGGCGTTTTTCTCGTGACTTCCGTCCAATTCCTGCCTTGGCCGCGGGCGCAGCGGTGCAGGGCTCGCTTCCTCGCCGGTCGGCAGTGGCGAGCAGGTTCCAGCGGCGGTCCTTGACGCCATCCCGCCCGCACCTACAATCTTGCGCCCTACCTGAATCTGCATGCCCACCATCAACCAACTCATTCGCAAAGGCCGCGGACACAAGATCCGGCGCTCCAAGTCACCCGTCTTGGACTCTTGCCCGCAAAAGCGCGGGGTCTGTCTTCAAGTGAAGACCATGACGCCCAAGAAGCCCAACTCCGCCTTGCGCAAGATCGCCAGAACGCGACTCTCCAACGGCAAGGAAGTCACCGTGTACATCCCCGGTGAGGGTCACAACCTGCAAGAGCACTCCGTGGTGCTGATCCGCGGCGGGCGCGTTCGCGACCTGCCCGGTGTGCGCTACCACATCTTGCGCGGCACGCTGGATACCTCCGGCGTGGAAGGGCGGCATCAAAGCCGCAGTAAGTACGGCACCAAGCGACCCAAGAAGTAACCCACAGCCAGCTCAGCGCCCTCCATGCCCCGCAATTACAAGTCGACCGCGGTTCTCACGCGACCGGATCCCCGCTATCAGTCGTTTCTCGCGAGCAAGATCATCAACAAGATCATGCTCAGCGGAAAGAAGTCGACCGCTCAGGCCATGTTCTACGAGGCCGTCGAAATCGCGGCCAAGAAGTTGCCTGACGTCACCGACAAGTCCGAAATCTTCACTCGCGCCATCGACAACATCCGCCCTCAAGTCGAAGTGCGCTCCAAGCGCGTGGGCGGAGCGAACTACCAAGTGCCGCGCGAAGTGCGCAAGAATCGCCAGCAGTCCCTGGCCATCCGCTGGCTGGTCGACAATGCTCGCAAGAAGAAGGGCAAGCGCTTGGCCTTGTGCCTGTCCGAGGAAATCCTCGACGCGTACAACGGAACCGGAGCGTCCGTGCAGTGGAAGGAATCCGTCCACAAGATGGCCGAGGCCAACCGCGCCTACAGCCACTACGCTCGCTAGAACCGAGCGTTTTCCGCACCAGGGCGCTAGCGCTTGCCGCGCTGGCGCCTTTTTTTCTATGCGAAGTAGCCGTGCCCAGCCCTTCCGATTCTTGCGTGGTTGAGTCGTCGCGCGCCCCCGTGGGCCGGCACGTGAACGTGTGGATCGTGCGCGATCCACGTGAGTCGACGCGCAAGTGCTCCTTGACCCCCCTGCGGGGCATGCCGGACATTCGATTCTTCAGCCATGCCGTCGGCCGGCGCGTGGACGCCGGCGCGCGCATCTTGCTGCACCCGGGTGGCCAGGAACTTACGCCGGCTGACCGGGGCCAGGGCCTGCTGCTGGTCGATTGCGCCTGGCGCCGCGTTCCCGAACTCCTGGCCCAGATCGACGGCGCACTTGCTCCTCGGCGGCTGCCGCCCTTGACCACGGCCTATCCTCGCGTAAGCCATTTGTTCCAGGACCCGGCCGGCGGTTTGGCCTCCGTCGAGGCTCTGTACGCCGCGCTGTACCTACTCGGCGACCCGCGACCAGAGCTGCTGCACGGCTACCACTGGTCTCAGGAGTTCCGAAGGCTCAATCAGGCCCGCTTGGACGCCTTGGCTGCCGGCTAGTTCGCCTGCGTGCTAGCGTGCCATTTCCGATGGACTCGCCTTCGATACGCAACGTCGGCGTGCTGGCCCATATCGACGCCGGCAAGACCACCGTATCCGAGCGCATGTTGTTTTGCGCAGGCGTCGAGCATCGCGCCGGCGAAGTCGATGCCGGGACTACCGTGCTCGACTGGATGCCGGAAGAACGCGAGCGCGGCATTACGATCGCGGCGGCCGCCACTAGCCTGCCTTGGCGCGGTGTCCAGATCCACTTGATCGACACGCCGGGCCACATCGATTTCGGCGTCGAAGTCGAACGTGCGCTGCGCGTGCTCGATGGGGGCGTGCTGGTCGTCGACGCAGTAGCCGGTGTGCAAGCTCAAACCGAGACGGTTTGGCGCCAAATGGCGCGACACCAAGTCCCAGCGCTGTGCTTCGTCAACAAGTGCGACCGAGCGGGAGCGGATTTTCTGGCTGCGGCGCAAAGCGTGTCCGCATGCCTGGGGGTCGATGCAGTGCCTGTGCAGTATCCCTACTACCTCGAATCGCAGCTGGCAGGGATGGTCGACTTGGTTTCGCAGCGCCTGCATCTACGCGACCGTCCCAGCGGGTCCAGCCCCGCGGAGAACACACGCTTCGCGCCGATTCCGGCCCAACTTGCGGATGAGGTCGGTGTCTTGCGCTGGGAATTGCTCGATCGTCTGCGACTGCCCGCAGCGGCCGGCGCGGACCAAGTGCTGGCGGCACTGCGCCAGCGAACCCACGCGCGCGAACTCATGCCCGTGCTGGGAGGCGCGGGCTTGCGCGACATGGGGATTCAAGCCTTGCTCGATGCGATCGTGGATTTCTTGCCCGCTCCCGGCGAACTCGGAGACCTGCGCGGCATCGATCCTGCGAGTCAGGCGCCGCGCTCGCGCCCGCGTACTCCGCAAGCGCTGCTGTGCGCCTATGCATTCAAGCTCCAAGCCGAGGCGCATGGCGACGTGGCCTGGCTGCGGATTTTTTCCGGCCGCCTGCGCGAGGGCGATCACGTGTGCCACGCGCGCTCGGGGAAGAGCGAACGCATCGGCCACATGTGGCGCATGCACGGGCGCACGCGCCACGCCGTGGACGGCGCGGCGGCGGGGGACATCGTCGCAGTTTCCGGACTCAAGCGCACGGTGACAGGAGACACGCTGTGCAGCTTCGAGGAGCCCATGCTCCTAGAGTCCTTGCGCCGCAAGGAACCCGTGATCTCCATGGTGCTGGAGCTGAACTCCAGCGTCCAACGCGACAAGCTGCAGCAGGCCATGCAAGGCTTGCTGCGCGAAGACCCTTCTCTGCTGGCAAAAGAGGACGAGTCGACCGGACAGTGGGTTTTGGAAGGCATGGGCGAACTCCACCTGGAAGTGGCCGTGCATCGACTGCAGCGCGAACGCGGCTTGTCGCTGCGCACCGGGTCCCCGCGCGTGGCCTTTCGCGAAGCTCCGACCAAGAGCGCGCGAATCCGGGCCGAAGTGCAGCGCCAGCTCGCGGGCGAGGAAATCTACGGCTGCGTCGAACTCGAACTTGGCCCCAAGCGCGAGAGCGATCGGCGCGGAGGGCCCTGCCTGGACGTGGAATTCGCGCCCCAATGCCCCGTGCCCCTTGCCATGCGTACGGCGGTGCGCGACGCCTTGCTCGCTGGCTCGCGCACCGGCCCTTGTTTGGGCTACCCCCTCGTGGACTGCAGCCTGACCGTC
>JAKFYL010000092.1 GCA_021730845.1 Planctomycetota bacterium
CCACGTCGGGACCCGTGATGTGCATGTAGGATGTCTGATCGACCATGCAAACGAAGTCCGTGATCGCCGGGCTGTAGACCGCGCCCCCGGCGCAGGGGCCCAAGATGCCGGAAATCTGCGGAATCACGCCGGATGCGCGCGTGTTGCGCCAGAAAATTTCGGCGTAACCGCCCAGCGAACTCACGCCCTCCTGGATGCGCGCGCCGCCGGAATCGTTGAGGCCGATCACGGGCACGCCTACCTTGAGCGCTTGGTCCATGACCTTGCAAATCTTTTCGGCGTGGGTTTCGGACAACGACCCACCGAACACCGTGAAGTCCTGGCTGAACACGTACACCGGGCGGCCGTCGATCAAACCGTGCCCGGTGACCACGCCGTCGCCCAAGATCTGCTGCTCTTGCATGCCGAAATCGGTGCAGCGGTGGGTCACGAAACGGTCCAGTTCGACGAAGGAACCCTCGTCGAGCAACAGGTCCAGGCGCTCGCGCGCGGTCAGCTTGCCCTTTTTGTGTTGGGCCGCGATGCGTTCGGGGCCGCCGCCTTGCAGCGTCGCTTCGCGCATGCGGCGCAAGCGTTCCAGCGGATTTTCTCGGCTCATGCGTGGGATCGAGGGGGAACGGGGATCTGAACGAGTTCGGTGAGCACCCCGCCGGTAGCGCTGGGGTGCACGAAGGCGATGCGCGTGCCGTGGGCACCCGGCCTGGGACTGCGGTCGATCAAGCGCAAACCTGCGCTTGCCAAACGCTCCAAGACCGCAGCCACATCCGCGACTTCGAAGGCCACATGGTGCAATCCGCTGCCGCGCTTTTGCAAGAAGGCGGAAATCGGCGAATCGCTGGCTGCCGGCTCGACCAATTCGATGCGCTGCGCGCCTGCGTACACGACTAGCACGTTTACTTTCTGGTCGGGCACGTGCTCGAGTTCGGCTACGGCCAGACCCATGAGGTCCACGTAGAACGGCCGTGCCAGTGCGATCGAGGGCACAGCGATCGCTACGTGATGCAAACCTAGGACCAGGCCTTGGAGTGCCGGAGGGATGTTCATGCGAAGGACTCCACGGGCTTGTGAACGCCGAAAACTTGCTCCAGTCGCCCGCAAATTTCCCCCAGCGTGGCGTAGGCTTCGACGGCCGGCAGGATGGCCGCGACCACGTTGCGGCCTTGGCGCGCAGCGCGCTCGACTTCGTCGAGCACGGCCCCCACTTGCTTGGCGTCGCGAGCCGCGCGCGCCTGGGCCAAATCGGTCAGCACTTGGCCTTTGGCCTTGGGATCGGGACGGAAGATCTCGCCTGGCCCTTGCTTGGTTTGGTGCGCGTTCACACCGATGATCGTGCGCTCGCCGCGCTCCACGTCGCGTTGCCATTGCATGGCGCTGGCGTGGATTTCGCGCTGCATCCATCCGCTCTCGATCACGCGCACGGCGCCGCCGCGGCGTTCGATCTCTTGCATCAAGGCCAGCGCGCGGGCTTCGAGTTCATCGGTCAGGGCTTCGACGAAGGGCGCCCCACCCAATGGGTCGATCACGTCGGCCACGCCTGATTCGTGGGCCAGAACTTGCTGCGTGCGCAAAGCCAAAGTGGCGGAATCCACACTGGGAAGGCCCAGCGCTTCATCGCGCGAGTTGGTGTGCAAGGACTGCGTGCCGCCCAGGATCGCCGCCAAGGCTTGCACGGTGACGCGCACGACGTTGTTGTCAGGTTGCTGGCTGGTGAGCATCGAGCCGGCAGTCTGGGTGTGGAAACGCAGCATCCAGCTCTCGGGGTCCTGGGCGCGAAATTCGTCCTTCATGATGCGCGCCCACATGCGCCGCGCGGCGCGGAACTTGGCCACCTCTTCGAAAAGATGGTTGTGCGCGTTGAAGAAGAACGAGAGCCGCGGCGCGAACGAATCCAGTGCCAAGCCGGCCTCGAGCGCTGCGGCCACGTAGGCCTTGGCGTTGGCCAGCGTGAAAGCCACCTCTTGCACGGCCGTCGAACCGGCCTCGCGGATGTGGTAGCCCGAAATGGAGATCGTGTTCCACTCCGGAGCCTGTATGGCGCAAAAGGCCATCAAGTCCGTCACGAGGCGCAGCGAAGGCTGGGGCGGAAAGCGGAAATTGCCGCGCGCCGCGTACTCCTTGAGGATGTCGTTCTGCACCGTGCCGCGGATCTTTTGCTTGGGCACGTTCTGGCGCCGGCACAGCGCCAGGTACATGCACAAGAGCACGCCGGCACTGGCGTTGATGGTCATGGAAGTCGAAACCGCGCCCAGATCGATTTGGTCGAACAGGCGCTCCATGTCGCGCAGCGAATTGATCGGCACGCCGACCAATCCGACCTCGGGCTCGGCCAGCGCATGATCCGAGTCGTAGCCGATCTGCGTGGGCAAATCGAAGGCGGTAGAAAGGCCACTTTGGCCGCTGGCTAGGAGCGCGCGAAAGCGCTGGTTGGTGTCGCGCGCGCTGGAAAAGCCGGCGTACTGGCGCATGGTCCAAAAGCGGCCGCGGTACATGGTCGGCCGAACCCCGCGCGTGAAGGGGAACACTCCCGGGAAGCCGCCATCCGCGGCGCCGCCGTAGAGCGGTTCCAAGGTCACGCCCGAAGGCGTGGCGAAGGTCTTGCGCCGCTCGCCGTGCTGGCTGGCTGCGGCCTGCCAAGTGCCCGCCTTCCAGTCATCCAAGGCGCCGCTCGCCAAGGGCAGGCTGCCGGGCGCGCGGGACGAGCCTTGGGAATTCTTGGGCGTGGTCGAGTGCGGTTCGGACATGGAGGCCGTGGCTGGGACGAAAGGCCCCTAGGTCCTTTGCCGAACGGCCCGCAGGGCGCGCGGATTCTAACCAACGGACCGCGCCGCCCGCGCCGCGGAACGGGAATTTGCGCCGCCGCGGCCGGCGCTCCAAGTCAAGTCGCGGGCGCAACCGGTCGAAAGCTGGCGATGGGACAACATCCCTCAGTTCCGTTTCGGCCTCGTTTTCCACATTCGTCACCTCTGTACGCACCATGCGGGCATTCCTCGTCGGATTCGCGCTCATCTTGACCTGCTCCCTGGGAGGCCTGATCGGCGCCCACGCGGTAACCGCGTCGGGCACTGGTACTGGGCCCGCCCCCACCAAACTGAATGACCTCGACTGGATGGCCGGCACATGGCGCGGCACCGGGTTCGACGGCAAGGTCGACGAAGTGTGGTCGCAGGCCGCGGGCGGCTCGATGATGGGTTTCTTTCGCTTGGTCAGCCTCGAGGAGACCATGCTGTACCGATTCTTCGTCATCGAGGAGTCCAAGACGGGTATCGAGCTCCTGTTCAAGAACTTCCGCACCGGGTACGAGCCCCTGGAGAAGGACGCTCCCCTACGCTTCAAGCTGACCTCGGCGACTTCCGAGGAGGCCGTGTTCACCAACGTGGACCCCAAGCAGGCGCCCTCCGAGCTGCACTACAAGAAGCTCGAGGCCAACGCCTTGTCGCTCTCCGTGAAGAATCCGGCCGGCATCGGCGGCGCCCAGTCCTTCGAAGTGCTCTACGAGCGCGCAGCCGCAGAGCGCTGAGCAGAGCGCCCACGCTGGACCCAGGCGGTCCGCCTGGCCAAGAAATGCGCTAGTCTGCTCGGCGATGGCCGCAACCTACGCAACGTTTCTGTTCGACCTCGACGGCACGCTGATCGACTCGATCGAGCTGATCCGGAGCTCCTACGCGCATACGCTGCGCGAACACCTGGGAAAGGAGGCGGATCCCGCCGAATGGCTCGAGGGCTTGGGACGTCCATTGATCTGGCAGTTCGCGCGCTATGTGGATTCGCCCGCGGAAGTCGAGGCCATGGTCAGCACCTACCGCGCGCACAACGCGCAGCACCATGACGCCATGGTCACGCCCTACCCGGGTACGATCGAAATGTTGACCACGCTCAAGCGGAACGGCGCGCGCCTGGCCGTGGTCACGAGCAAACTGCGCAGCGGCGCATTGCGCGGGCTGGCGCACTGCAAGATCGAGAGCTTTTTCGACGCCGTCGTCGGCTGCGACGAAGTGCGCGAAGCCAAACCAGCCGCTGAACCCGCGCTGCTAGCGCTCGAGCGCCTGCGCGCCACTCCACAAGGCGCGCTCATGATCGGCGACTCGCCGCACGATTTGGCCTGCGGCCGGGCCGCCGGATTGCGCACGGCCGCCGTCTCTTGGGGGCCGTTTCCGCGCGCGCGGCTGGAGTCAGAGGCTCCGGATCATTACTTGCATGTCCCGGGCGACATCGCGCGTTTGGTGACCGCAGCGCAGCCCTAGCTGCAGAGCAGGACACTCAAGCGCTTGTGGTACTACACCACGAGCGGGTTTTCCCAGCCCAGGATGCCGAAGGTCTCGATCAGAGCCTTGCGCGGCGCTCCGTCGCTGTAGGTGAGGTCTTTTTCCGCCGCACCGAAAAGCACTTCCAATCCCTGCTCGTGCTTGCCTGACGCGACCAGCGCCTTGCCGAATTCCAGCGCGCGCCCCAGGTCGTCTGGACTGGACTTCACTAGCCCCGCCAGTCGTTCCAAATCGCCTTTCTTCTGGCCGAATTGCAGTTGGCCGGCCAGCGCTTGGCCGTCCGCGGATTCTTTCAGCGCCGCCGAGAGCTTGTCGTACACGAGCTGGGCTTCCTCGCCCTTGCCTTCGGCAAGCAACATGCGCGCCAGCAGCAAGCGAGATTCCTCGTCGCCATGGTGGGCCTTGGTGTGCGCCCGCAGCAACTGCAGCGCTTCCGCGCGCTTACCCTGGGCTTCCAGTTCGAGCGCTTGCTTGCGCGCCGCCTCGGCGGGGCTGGTCAAGGGACCCAAGTGCTTGGAAAGAAACTGCCGCAATTGCGCTTCGGGCAGCGCGCCCAAGAATCCGTCGACGAACCGGCCGCCCTTGAGCAACAGCACCGAGGGAACGCTTTGGATTTGGAAAATCTCAGCCAGCTCGGGGCTCTTGTCGATGTCGACCTTGGCGAGCACGAACGCACCGTTCATTTCCTTGGCGAGCTTTTCCAGCACGGGCGACAGCGCCTTGCACGGGCCGCACCATGTAGCCCAAAAATCCACCAGCACGGGCGTGCTGCGCGAACGCAGGAGCACCTGCGCTTCAAAGTTGCTCGCATCGACGTCGATGATCGTCGGCGCAGCGGCATCCGCGCCGGGAGCCTGGGCCGAAAACTCGGAAGCCGCGGGAGCGCGCGCTGGACGTTGGGGATGTTCCATGGTGATCCCGTCAGTGTAAGACGCCTTGCTCAGCCTTCCAACGAGCGCGCGCCCTTGGGCTGTGGACTAGACCGCCTGACACGTATTAGTGGCTAATACGCCGAATCTGCGCCGGCTCGGCAGCCAGCACGAGCAAGTCCCCCCAGCTCGACAACTCGCCCGTTATTTCGACCGGATCCGCCACCAAGGCGAGCACTTCCTGGTTCAGCGCCCTTCCGTCGGAACCCACCAGCAGCATTTGGCGTTGCTGTGCGTTGCTGCCGCGGGCCAGGAACAACACCGGAATGCCGCCGCGGATGCACAGCGTCGCGCAGGCGCGGTGGGCCGCGAGTTCGCCTGGATTCATCACGCCCAGATGACACTTGCTGTCGACGATCTCGCCGCGCAGGGTCACCGGCCCAAGCGCGCGACGCTTTGGCGAAACAGCGAGGCTGCTGGCACCATCGGGCGGCGCGGCCAACGCCACGATGCTGCCCGGTTTGAGCTCGAGCATGGCCTGTCCGGCGCGGTGCACAAGCGTGCCTTCCACCTCGACCCACCGGCCATCAAACGCTTGCACCAGGTCCCGTGCGCCGTGTTTGCCGGGAGCGACGAGCAAGTAGTGCGAATGCGCCGCGGCCTGATCGCCCACGAATCCCGGGCGTTGCAGCAACAGGCTCGTCGCAGGCTCCAAGGCGATGACCCCGGAAAACTTGCGCAACTGCCCGAATTCGAAACGGCCCGCCGCAAAAGTGCGCTGCGAGGCCGCGAGCGCGCAGCCCAGGGCTGCTGCGAGCACGAAAACCGCCAGCGCTGCCCCGCGCACGAAACGCAACACGCCCGGCGGAGCCGAGGGCAAGTATCCGACGAAAAACTCGCTCGCGGCGCTCGATGCGTGCCTAGGCATCGACTCGGCCGGAATGCACGCCGGCTCGACGCGCGTGCCCGGCGCGTAGGGCGCGCTCTTGACGAGCACACGGCCGCGCTCGACGCGCACGTCATAGGTCGCGACTTTTTCCGTAAACGGTGCCGGCGAGGCCCCGCAATCGGGCTTGTATTGGTATCCATGCCAAGGACAGGTGATGCAGCCATCGATGATGCGCCCCTCTCCCAGCGGCCCATTTTGGTGTTGGCACGCGTTGGCGACGGCGGACAGTTTGTCGGCGTAGCGAAACACGGCCACGCGCTCGCCAGCCACCAGAGCGATCTTCGCGCGCCCGTCGGCGATTTCCGCCGGCGCGCACACATCGATCCAGTCGGAACTGGCGCCGGCCTTGGAATCGATGCGCCGCTCGCGCCAAGCCGCAAGCAGGTGCAGGCCAAGGATCCACGTCACGCCAAGCGCGAGCAACGCCACGAGCAGGGGCGAAGTCTCCGCCTGCAAGATGCCTAGGGCCACGTGCATCAACAGGAGGAACCAAGCCACGTACACCGACATGTGCAGCGCCTTCCACAGGGGCGCACCCAAGTTGGCGAGCCAGAAATCGTGGCTGGTGGCGGCCAAGAGAAACAAGATCGCTAGCGCCAGGAGGCCCAGGGGTTGGAACGGGAACTCGGCCAAGGTTCGCGTGCCGACTTGGCTTTGGAACAAACTCGCCAAGGGGTTCAGCACGCCCAGCGCGTGGTACTGCACCAAGCTCAGGACGCCGTGCACGAGTCCGAGCGAAAAAGTCACCACGCCCAGGTGCCGTCGGTTGTAGAGCAGGGGCAAGAAACGTGCGTCCAAGCGCGCCAACGGCCCGATGGAAAGCACCAGGTGGAGCAGCAAGAATCCGGCCGTGCCAAAGCCGCGGATCAAGAGGCTTTCGATCGTCGCTTCCGGCTCGAGCCAAGCCGTGACCCCGACAAAGCAGCCCAAGTACAGCAGTACCAGTGCCGCCGCACAGGCGTCGTAGCGACGCTTGAACGGATTCCATTGCACGGCGCGGTAGGCGTGGCCCATGAATCCGCTCACCCTTGTACGTGGACACTGGCGACGATTTCGCCGTGGGCCAAGCTGAACACGGCGAGCCACAATTCGCCGGGAGGAAAGGCCTCCGGCAAGGCCAGGCGCAGGCACCGGCCGCGAGCAGCGTCGCCGATCGCGCCGAGCAGCCAGGAGCCGGCAGGCAGTTCTGTTCCCAGTGGTGCGCTCGAAAGGGCGTAGGCCAGTAAGTCGGGCTCTATGATGGGACTCTGGACTTCCGCCAGCACGAACTGCCCTTGCACTTCTTTCACCCGCGCAGCGATCAGCGCGCCCGATTGCGCTGCTTGCGCTGCGTGGGCTTGGCGCGCCGGCGCAAGGGCCAGGGCCTGGTCGGCGCTCCAACTTGCGCGCTCGAGAGCCGCGGGGAACTCTTCGCTGCGCGCGGGGCGTTCGCGCGCGGCCAATGCCAGCCACAGCCCCGCGGGAGCGGCCAGGAGCAGCGCCAGGAACATGCGCCGATGTCTTACGCGCAACGCCCGGATCACGTTTGCCTGCCTTCGGAGGAAAGGTCGCCGCCCCGGCGTTTGGCCGCGAGCCAGCGACCGAGCAGCCAGGGCCAGAGCGCAACGCAGCCGGGAAAAATGGCCACGCGGAATCCAAGCGTCGCACCCCGGGCGTCCGCGTCCACGCGCCCAGCCCCGCGCGACACGAAGGCCAGCGCAAACACGGCGCCCAGCGCAAAGAACAGCGCGAGCACCGGCCAAGCGATGCGGAGGATTAGGTCGAGCACGGCCACGGAGCGCAGGCAGCATAGCCGCCTGGCGAGGGATGCACGCCGCTCGCGCGGGTTTCCTTATTTCCCCTCCCCCGCCCGATTCAGCGCGGCCAGCCGACCTCAGGCCAAAGCTGTTTCAGCTCGTCCAGACGCCAAGCGGGCAATTCCTGGGCCAGCCGCGTGGTTCCAAGGAACGCGATCACGGCTTGGTCGCTGGTGGGAGCAAACTCGAGCCAATCGGAACGCGCATCGCGATCGGCGATCCAAGCTGTTTCAGCGGCCGACAGGAGCACCGGGTAGTGCTCGATCCAACGCTGCATCGATTCGAGCAGGGCTAGATTTTCGCGCACAGTTGGGCCGGCCGATGCGAGAAACACGCCGTAGGGTGAATCCGGAGCAGCGAGCAGGCTGTCGAGTTCCCATTTGCATTCGGCTGCTTGGAGCGACAGTTCCTGGCCCAATTGCCCGGCGGCTAGGGTCTGTTGCACTTCGCGCGCAAGCTCCGCGCGCACCTGGGCGCAAGGGTCGCCTCGGACCGGCGCCCAGGCAGCGACAAACAAGGATGGAGCTGCTGTGCTTGGAACCACCAGATCCGGATCCGCGCGGGGAAAAATCCCCTCGTCGATCCACATGGCGCGCAGCGCTTCCAGGCGCGGCCTAGGCAGTTCGGCTGCCAGTCGCTCGGGCCCCAGATAGCGAATGACTGCCAGGTCGCTGGTGTAGGCAAATGAGTTCCAGTCCGAGAGCGTTTCGCGCTCCGCGATCCACAGCGCTTCGCCGGGCCTCAAGAACACCGGGAACTGCGTAAGCCAGTCCTGCAGCCGTACGCGCAACGCGGGATCGGTGATTTGTTCGGCTTCCTTCGAGAGCAAGAATGCCCCGTAGGGCGAACTGGGGTCTTCTACCAGGGCCGCGCGCTGGGCATTGCAGCGTTCGAGCTTGGCGCGCAGGGTTTCCAAGCGCGCTTGTGCCTCGGCGCGCATTTGGCGCTGTAGGGCCAAGGCCGCTTCGACTCCCTCGCACGGGACTCCCGATACCGGATCCGTTTGCTCCAGCTCTTCGAGCGCAGCCTGGCGCGACTCGGCGGACGCGGGCAGGATCGGATCGTCTTGCTCGAACTCTTGGGCCCCACCGCGGGACGTGAGCGGGTTCTTCAACGACTCAGGCAGGACGGCCGCCAGAGCGCGACCGTCCTGCCCACTTTCGAGAGTCGCAAGGCGCTGCACTCCGGCCACTGCCAGAAGGGCGAGCACGGCGAGCAGCGCATTGCGAGGCATGGTTCGTTTCCTGCTCGAGGACTCTAGTAGGAGATCGTCAGGGTGTTGCCGGGCGTCACCGCGACGATGGGACCCGCGGGAATCTGCACCAGGATGTTGGCTGCGTGCGAGCCGCCGATGTTGGTCACGGTCGCGATCGAGCCCGTACCGTTGATCACGACTTTGCCGCCGGCTGCGCTCACAGTCAGGGTGCACTGCGAGGCAATCGTGAGCGTGTCGCCAGCGCGCATGCCGTCGACGGTTCCCATGGTGTTGTTGGTGCAGACAATGTTGGACACGCTGCCCCAGGTACCTTGCATGGGATCGACGGTCATCGCGCCGGACGACTTGGCGAGGTTGCACAGGTAGACGTCTCCGTTGCTGAAGCAAGAGCCAGGCCGCAGGAGCTTGAGCTTGGCTGCCGGAACGACGGGAAGTACGTCGGCCGCCGCGCGCTCGCCGGGACGAGCCAAGCTGTGGCCGGCGGCATTGGGTTGATCGTTGCGGCTGGGCGCGCCGAACACCTGGTGTGCGCCTGCGTTCGGCAGGACCTGGCGCTGCACCAATCCACCCGGGCGCTCCGTGAGCGTGTGGCCGGCGAGGTCGGCGAGTTGCTCGCGAGCATCTCCCGAGCGGGCGTCGCCGCGGACGATTTGTGCACCCTGGGCGCTGGCCAGACCCGTCAAGGGATTGCGCAGCGGATCGGTGCGTGCAACTCCGGGCGCCATCTTGATCAGGCTGCGGTCGGCAGCCGCGCTGCGGAAGCTGGTTTGGGCTTGGGTGACGGACAGGGGAAGAATCGTGAACAATGCGATCGTGGGCAGTAGTTTCATGGTCGTGATGGGGTAAGTGGGTATCTGGTCTGAATGAAATTTGGCTGGTATTCGGTTTCGGGCAGCGAGCTGAGGCTGTTTGTTTGCCGCCCACAAACAAGAACGCCGTCCGCATGACCAGCCCGCCCGAATAGCGCCAAGCAATCCGCCCAGTACCGAGTTCCAGTCCCAAACGCGGGGCTTTTTCCAGCCTTGCAACGCCCTGAGCGCGCCTGGCCTGGCGCAAAACGATTGCTACGCCGCCAGGGCCGCGAGCTTGTCGAGCAACTGCGCCCCGTCACTTTGCCGCAGCCACTCCGTACGATCCCGTACGCACAATCCACCAGCAGTCCAGTAGCGGAGCAGTTGCTTTACGCGCGAAGCCGCTCCGCGCAAGCTCGCGTCTCGCTGCTCGCGCAGCGCTTGTGCGTACTCGCACAAAAAGCGCGCAGCGGTCTGGGTATCCACGGAAAAGTCCGAGAAAATCCACGGATCAGCCAAGGCACCTCGACCCACCATGGCTAGGGCACAACCGGTTTCGCGCCGCAACCGCTCCAAATCGGCGTGCGAGTTGACGCCGCCGTTGCCGCACACGGGAATCGACACCGCTTCCACGGCGCGCGCGATGCGCGACCAGTCCACTTGTTCGCAGTAGGCTTCCGCGCGCGTGCGGCAGTGCACGGTGAGCATGGCCGCTCCCCCCGCTTCGACTGCGCGCGCCAAACTAGCCACGTCGCGCGCATGATCGAAACCGGCGCGGATCTTGGCGGTGACCGGCGTGGGACTGACCGACAGGCGCACCGCGCGCACGAGCGCCTCGATGCGCGCGGGCTCCTTGAGCAGCGCGGAACCCGCGCAGCCGCGCAGCGCGCCCTTGGCCGGGCAACCGAAATTCAGATCCACCAGCGGCGCCCCGACTTCCGCCGCGCGCCGCGCGGTTACGGCAAGAGCCTCCACGTTCGAGCCCATCAATTGCAGGCCGATCGGTCGCGATTCATCCTTTGCGCCCAAGTGCTCGCGCAATTTCCAAGCCGGCAAGGGCACGTCGATGACGCGCACGAACTCGGTGAAAGCGCCGCCCAACGCCGTGGGAGCATTGCGCGCCAAGACCAAACCGCGAAAACAGGGCTCAGTCACGCCCTCCATGGGCGCGAGGAGCCAGGGCGAGGTGAACGGCAACCCCAGCAGCGCTGGCGACTTGGAAGCAGGGGCCGTGGGAATGGAGAGCAGCGACACGTTGCCCAAGATCCTACGCATCCGGCGACCAAGAGTCCGGCCATGCGCGCCCGCACCCGCGCGCGAGCGGTCCACCTACTCCGGAAGACTGGCGCTACGCGCGCCCGCGGGCGTAGGCGAGCTTTTTTTGCTCGCTGGGCGAGAGGCGCCACTCGACCGATTCCAGGAGCTCGACCACGCGCGAGAAATCCTTGGCCCGAAACGCTGCAGCAGCCAGAGCGGTCGTGCGCAGGTGGTCCTGCTCGGCCCAGGCGAGTCTCTCGGCCTCCACGGGGCCGCGCAGCTCCTGCTCGATGCGCTCCAGATCCGCGTCACCCGCCAGGCGAATGCGCAGCAAATAGTTGGCGAGCAAGCGCGCCGCCCGCGCCACCTCCTTGCGCATGCGCCCGGGTGCGGTCAGCCAGCCGGCATCGTCCATTTCCAACACGCGCAGAGCATCCATCCACAGCCACAGCTCGTGCACGACCATGCCCAGTTGCGTGCCCGAACGCCGCGCAACGCGCACGTCCAAGTGGTAGTTGAAGTTGTCGAAGGCGAATTCGACTTCCAGCTCGCGCGAACGAAACGTCGCGCGCGCCAGGAGATAGGTGTTGTCCGGGATGGAGCGCCGATCGATCCGTTCCGCGCCGCGCGACGTCAGCGCACGGAGCTCCTCGCCTGGCTCCAAGCCCCAGTCGGAGCCCAAGAATGCGCCGCGCGCGGCGACCTCCTCGAAAAAGGCCTCGATCAGTTCGGGGGTCGGAATGCGCGTGGGTTGCATCGAAAAGCAGGGCCGCCAGCGAGGCCTTCATCGGATCCTAGTACAGGAATCCTCAATCGAACACAGGCCGTCTGGGGGCGGAAACCAGAGCCGAAGGGGCACCCGCCGGGACCCCAAACGGCCCAGCGGCAAACACCCTCGAAGCAGGAAAGGATTTCTAAGGGGAAAGGCGCAAGTCCTAGCCCCTTAGGTCCTATGGCGCGATCTGAAAATTGAGCGCGTTGCTGAGCACGACCGACGGCGGAGGAAGACTTTGGTCGCGGCTCCAGAATTGTGCGTGAACTTCCGTGCCCTGCGTGAGCGCTGGGTCCACGCCGGAAGCGATCCAGGCGTTGAAATCAAGCGACAACACGCCAGTGCAATCAGCGCTGGGAGCGGACGACCCGCCGGAAGACACGACGACGGTGCGCAAGAGCGGCGCCGCGATGCACAGCCAGCCGCCTTGGAAAGGCACGAAGTCGCCGCCGGAGGTGCCGTAGAAGAGCAAGCCCGGAGTCTGGTTGAGTACGTTCTTGGCCCCGATCGTGAAACCGGAACCGGCGCTCACAC
>JAKFYL010000413.1 GCA_021730845.1 Planctomycetota bacterium
AAGTTGGGCGCGCTGGTCGCGTCCGGCGCGGCCTGGTCGGGCAGGGGCGCTGTCAGCACCGTTCCCAGCTCCAAGGCCGCCACGCGCCCGGGTTCGGATTGGGGCAGGAACCACCATCCCGCGGCCGCGATTGCCACCACAGCCACTGCAGTCAAAAGGCGCATGGGCGCACATCCTAAGCACGAGCTAGGCAACCTGCACCTTGTTCAGCAGGGCAAAGCCCATCGCGGCGCCGCCTAAGGATCCTTGGCTGGCAGCGTCCAGGTGGCTATCCTCGATCCCACGATGCACCTAGTATCCGCCGCTTTCGAGCAGGCTTTCTTGGGACCATTGGCGCACATTGGTTTCGATCCTTCCGGGACCTTGATTTGGGTCGGGGTCGCCGTGTTCGCGGCCAGCACGGTCACGGCTGCCTGCGCGGCCCTGCTGCTCGGCCGCGCACGCGCGCTCGAGCGCTCCCTTGCGCGCCTGGACGCGCTGAAAGAGATCCAGTCCGTGCTCCAACAGCTGGCCAAGGCGCGCGAGGAAATCGACCTGCGCCGCATCGAGCACGCCCTGCTCGACGTGCGCACGAGTCTCACGCGCACGCAAGACGCCATGCTGCGCGTGGTGGAACGCCCGCGCGAGTCCGGCGACATGGGGCCGTCCGGCGCCGCCCTGCAACTGCCCGAGCGCTTGACCAATCGGCTTCTGGCTCTGGGCTACGAGCGCGTGCAGATTTCCTCCACTCCCGATCAGTTGGACCAAATCGGGGATCGCGGCGAGATCCTGGTCGAGGCGCGCCGCGATGGGGCGCTGTGGAAAGGCCATGCGGTGGTGGAGCAGGGCGCCTTGACGCACCTCGAACTCAAGCCCGTGTATTCCATGTTCCCGTAAGGGTCACGGCCCGGTCCTCTGGCATTTTTTGGGTCCATTCCCGCGCATGCATTCTTCCAGTCATCCCGTCGCTACGGTCGAACATCTATCCTCCCACGTCGGCCAGACGGTGACCCTGCGCGGCTGGGTCTACCACAAGACGTCCAAGGGCAAGCTGCACTTCGTGCAGCTGCGCGATGGCACGGGAACGTGTCAGTGCGTTCTGCAACGCGCGCAAGTCGGCGAAGAGCTGTTCGAAGCCGTCGGCCGTGCGGGCCAGGAGTCCAGCCTGTGGCTCGCGGGAAGCGTGCGCCAGGACGCGCGCGCTCCCGGCGGGTACGAGATCGACGTGTCGGCGGGCAGCGTGTTGCAGGCGGTCGAGGGCTATCCTATCACGCCCAAGGAGCACGGCGTCGATTTCTTGATGGACCAGCGCCACCTGTGGCTGCGCTCCAAGCGTCCGTGGGCCGTGCTGCGCGTGCGCGATGCGGTGATCACCGCGCTGCGCGGTTTCTTCGATCAGCGTGGATTCGTGTGCGTGGATGCGCCGATTTTCACGCCCAACGCCTGCGAGGGCACTTCCAACCTGTTCGAGGTGCCGTACTTCGATTCGAAGGCCTACCTGACCCAATCCGGCCAACTGTATGCCGAGGCCGCGGCCATGGCGCTGGGCAAGGTGTATTGCTTCGGACCGACGTTCCGCGCCGAGAAATCCAAAACGCGCCGGCACCTGACCGAGTTTTGGATGCTCGAGCCCGAAATGGCCTTTGCCACTTTGGACGACGTCTTGGACCTGGCGGAAGCGATGCTTTGCCACGTGGTCCAAGAAGTCTTGCGGCGGCGCAAGAGCGAACTCCTCGCGCTGGAACGCGACCTAAGCAAGCTGGAAGCCATCGTGCCTCCTTTTCCCCGGCTCACGTACGACGAAGCCGCCGCCATCCTGGCCAAGGAACAAGGATCGACCTTCCGCTATGGCGACGACTTGGGCGCACCGGACGAGACCTTGCTTTCGAACCGCTACGACCGGCCGGTGATGATCACGCGCTATCCCGAGCAAGTGAAAGCTTTCTACATGAAGCGCGACCCGCACAATCCCGGCAAGGTGCTGTGCGTGGACGTCTTGGGCCCCGAGGGCGTGGGCGAAATCATCGGCGGCAGCCAACGCGAGGAAGACCTGGACATCTTGCTTGCGCGTCTGGCGGAACACAAGCTGCCGGAATCCTACTTCCAGTGGTACTTGGACCTGCGCCGCTTTGGCAGCGTGCCGCACGCCGGATTCGGCCTGGGGCTGGAGCGCACCGTGGCTTGGATCTGCGGCTTGGAGCACGTGCGCGACGCGAGTCCCTTCCCGCGTACGATCTATCGCTTGACGCCCTAAAAGACCGGTAGGGGCGGTTCCAACCGCAACGTTGCGACTCTAGTTGGACGGTTCGAAGGCGCGCAGGCCGGCGCCGTCGGAAATCCACAGACGCCCTTGGGTGGCCTTGTTGCTGGGCGCTTCGAAGGCCACGTACGTCCAGTCGCCAACCCGGCGCACGCTGTAGCCCTTCTGGTCGGAGTTCTCGTAGCGCACGATGAACTCCTTCTCGCCGACTTCCACCGACCAGGGAACCCATGGCGAATTGAGGAATTCCTTGTCGGATGCGCGCCGGCGCAGCACGGCCAGTCCGCAGTCGCTGCCCATGGGCATGACGCGTTCGGCTGCAATGGCCATCGGTTCTTCGACGCGCTCAGGCTCCAGGCGCGAGGCCCACAGGGCGCTGCGCCCGTCGCGGCACGTGACGCGCACGCCGGCGGGCGTCGCATACGGGCCGTCGGTCGGAGGAGAACTCAGCTTGTACGGGCCTTCGGTGCGCGCATCGGCCGCCGACAAGATCCAGGACTCTCCGTCCTCGGTGACGATCAAGAGCGAACCGGGCCGCTTGGGCAGGAAGACTGGCGCGCGAGAAATGCCACCCAAAGTGCTGAACTTCGTGGTCCAGCGTTCGACGCCTTCGGCGGAAAGGCGTGCCACGTTGCCCTTGCGGTCGCACACCACGTGATCGTTCTCGACGTCCACGGGGAGCGCTTCGACGATGCCTTGCGTGCGCCACCAGCGCGACGGGCTCTTGGCCAAGCGCACTTGCATGTCAGCTGGTTCGGAAACCTCGACCTTGAAGCTTTCGAAGCCCGGGTACTCGACCATGAACCACAAGCGTTCCCCAAACGCGCTCTCCATGGTGAAAGGCGCCGTGCGGTTGGTCGAATCCGGAAGGATGACTCGTCCGCCGCTGGGGATGGTCTCCACGCGCCACGGCAAGAGGTGCTCGCGGATGTTGGGACACACGCCGTCCAGGGCCTGCTTGCCTTCCTTGTGGCGTCCCGACTTGGCGAATTCGACTGCAGCCAGGTAGGCGTCGTGATGCGAGCGCACCCCGCTGACTTCCTTGTCGAGCACGCGCGCCAAGACTTCGGAATCCGGAATCGCCAGCAACTTGTCGTAATTGTCCAGGGCGCGCTTCAAGTCGCCGGCCTTGGAGTGTGCCCGGGCTGCCATGAGCAAGCGGTCCTGCTCGGCGACTTTTTCCTGTTCCTCGCGCTGCTCGCGTTCCTGCGCGCGTTCCTCGTCGCGCACCGAGAGCCGAGCGTTCAGCGCTCCAATGCGCATGGAGAAGCTCGACAGCCAGTCGCTGGCCTTGCGACCGACGACGGCCGCCTCGAGGTCCTTGACCAGGCTGTGCAAGCGCTGTTCTTGGCGCAGGGCTTCGCCGGCGACCTCGGTGGACTTGGGCCAACCGGCCACGATCAGTTCCAAGCGTCCGGCCAGGATCTGCATCAACTCGTTCTGCGTGGGGAACGATTCGTTGGAGTGTTTGAGCTCCGGGGCCGATTGCAATTCCAGCGCCAGGCGCAGGCCCAGCACCGGATCGCCGTTCTCGATCTCGCGTTTGGCGCCGTCGAAACTGCGCATCCACTCATCGCGTACGATGCGCTCCTTGTCGCGGACCCGGGTCAGGAGCTGGGTGCGGAGTTCCACGGCGCTGGAATAGGACGCGCCTGGGAAGCGCGCATCCAGTTCTTCTAGGGCCACTTCGGCATCTTCGGCCCGCAGTGCGATGTCTTCGATCTGGCTTTCGCGCTGGTTGCGCTGCTGCATGCGCATGACAGCCACGCCGGCCAGCAAGAGCACGCCGCCCAGCGCCAGGAACGCGTTGCGGCGAGCGCGCTTGCCGGTGGCCGAGCGCGAGCGCGCCATGCTGTACAGCGCACGAGCCTCGCGATTTTCTGGCTCGGCTTGCAACACAGCGCGCAGCGGGCCCAAGGCCTTCTCCGCGTTTTGGGCTTCGATCAGGTCGCGGCAACCTTCCAGAATCCAGTGCGAGCCTTCGGAGACCAGACCGGAAGACAGCATGCGCTGCCCGATTTCCAGGCGTGAGGACACGGTCTCCGGAAGCCGCGCGGCGGCTTCGCGCAGGATGATGCCCGCGCGCCAAGGACGACCGTCGTCCTGCAGGCGCCGCGCAAGCTTGAGGAAGTCCGTCGCCTCGGGCAGCAGGCCTTCATCGTTGGAGCGGACCTGCCAATGCAGCAGGCGCAGCTCGCCCAGGAAGTCGTGCTTGTAGTATTTGCTGAACTCAGTCCAGCGTTGGATGGCGGAGGCGGGCTGCGGGTCCGCGAGGTCGAGCTTGCGCAGCAAGTAGCGCGCAACCCGCGCCTCCATGCTGGCTAGGACCACCGGCAGTTTGCCGCGCGACCATTCGGTGAGCAGAATCGAGGCTTCTTCGGCCGGCACGGGACCGGCCGAGCAGATCAGGGCCCACCCGGACAGGCGCGCCGCGGCGCGAGCAAACGCGTTGCCGGCAATCTCCTGCTGCGCCAGGAGCAAGAGCTCCATGGGGCCGGCGCATTGCAAACAGCCCGCCAGCAAGAGTTGCAGCGCTTGGGTGCGGGTCTGGCGCAAAGGCCAACCCATGCGATCGGATATCTCCAGCAGCGTGCTCTGGCTATCGCACTCCTCGAAGAAGCGCCGCTGCGATTCGGTTTGCGGGTTCGCTACGGCCTGGCACAGCACATCGAAAGCCGCGACTTGCGGTCCATGGGCCACTCCCGAGGCTTCGTCCACCAGTCGCGCGTATTCGAGCAGCAAGTATTCGACCGACACCGGCGGGCAAAACACCGGAATGGCCAGTGTCGGCTTGGCCTCGGCGGCCTCCCCGGTTCCCGCAAGGGGAGCTTCCTGCGAAGCGCGCAGGAACGAATCCGCCGTGGGAACTGCGCCCTGCTCGAAGCGGAAGTGGATGCCCGAGCTGTCGAGTACCCGAAAGAAATTCTCGGTGCGCTCGGCCTTGGCGATCTCCTGCATGCGCAAGGAGTCGATGCGCTGGTTGGGGTCCTTGACCCATGCACGCTCGCAGCGCCGGCGCCAGTACTCCGGATCCTCGTCGGGATCGGGTAGCAAATGGATTTGATTGCCAGCAACCCCCAGCGTCGCTGAGAGTCCACTGCCATGCAATGTAAGGATACCTTCGCGGCCGCCGCGGGATAATCCCTGCAGCAGCTCGCCCAGGCCGATACCGGCTACGTCGCCCTGGAAGCTCATAGTGGGGGGCTCCCCCTTATCGTCAACAAGCTTCCCGGGCTGTTGCCTAGCCGCCGAAAAATCGTGTTCGCATCCGTTCCAGATCTTGAGGATGGTCCAGCTGATCGAGAATGCCGGGATCGTCCACGGCAGTACCCAGCAGAACTCCGGCGCTGCCGCGCAGCTCGCGCAGCGGCTGCTGCGGAGCGAATTTCAGGCCTTCGGCGGCCAATTTTCGGCCTAAGACGACAGGGTGCCCATAGGCGCGCGGCGCGCCTGCGCTAGCTTGCAAGTAGGGAGCGAGCCAGCCGTGTTCGGGCGCACCGGCTTCTTCCCAGGATTGGGCCAGGGCGAGGTAGGTCCGCGCCAGGACCAGCGGGGCATCCACGGGCGACAAGCAAACGTCCAGCCCTGGGCGTGCCATGAGTCCAGCTTGGATCGAACTGGTGCGGCCCAGCGCCCAGCCCTCGTGGACGAGCAACTGGCAATGCTTGGGCAAGCGTGCCGCGATTTGGGTTGCATGGGCCCCGACAACCACGAGCGGCGGGGCACCGTCCATGCACCGACCCGACGCCAAGAGCAGCTCCAATGCGGTGCTTTCGCCAAACGGCACCAACGCTTTGCACGCCCCAAGGCGCCGGCTGGCGCCCGCAGCCAGCACGATCAAGGCCGGATGACTAGGCATGGCCAGGTGCGACCCCGCTACGAGCCGACGTAGCGATCGTAGACCGCCCGCGCCCGAGCGGGATCCTCGGTGCCTTCGATCAAGGCACGTCCGTCGGGGAACACACGCAAGTGGAATTCCTCGACCTGGAATTCCAGCACGCCTGAATGGACGCGCACGGCGCTCGCGATGGCCCGCACGCGCTCTGCCAAGCGCGCGAGATCGGTTTGCGACTTGCTCTGTGGGCGCACTTGCACCGTGTTGCGGCCACACAGCGCCACGGCGGCGTTCTCGGTTGGTGCGTCCAGGAAAGGAAACTCGCGCATGCCGCAGCAGGGGCAGGCAGGATCGCGCCGCGCGCTCACGCTGCGCACCTCCGTGCTCCAAGCATCGACCATGGTCAAGCGCGGCGCTTCTGGTTCGGACCCACCGGCCTTCCCAGCAAGCAGGCGCAGGCAGGCACCGGCCTGCAAACTCGACACCAATTGCACGGCGGGCAAGATCACGCCGCTGGTTTGGCAGCTCTCTAGGCTTCCGACCTGTGCTGGGGCTGGAAACAGGCAGCGCAAGCACGCACCCACGCCCGGCAAGACAGGCAGCACCAAACCCGAGGAGCCCACCACTCCACCGTAGATCCAAGGTACGTGGCGCGACACACAGTAGTCGTTGATCAGATAGCGCGTAGCCAGGTTGTCCGTGCCGTCCAGGATCACTTGCGCTCGCGGCGCCAGTTCCAGCAGCACGTCGGCGTCCACGTGCACGTCATGGGCCTCGATGCGCGAGGGTCCTCCAATTTTTTGCAATGCGGCTTGGGCCGCCTGGGATTTGGGCCGGCCCAGGTCGGTTTCGGAAAACAGCACCTGCCGCGGCAAGTTCGACAGCTCGACCACATCGCGATCGGCCAGCACGACTTGGCCCACTCCCGAACGCACCAATTGCATGGCTAAGCTGCCGCCCAGGGCTCCACAACCCACGATCAAGACGCGCGCGGCTTCGAGCCGCTCCTGGCCGGCTGCGCCCAAGTGCACGAAGCGGATCTGGCGATCGAAACGGGAATCGGTCCAGGCCATCGAGCGTCCTTGCGGAGGCCGGGGATTCTACGCGCTCTGGCGCACCAGCCACCAAAGACCGCCGATCACGAGCCCGGCCACGAACAGGACCGTGAGCGCGAAACGCGCGTCGCCGCGTGGCGTGTCATTGATTTCGACCCAGTTGAAGTAGCGCTTGACGTGCGGATCGATGGCTGCCTGGCAGTGCGGACAGTTGCTGTGCTCGGGCTCGAAAGGGATCACGCCGTCGCAAGCCATGCAGTAGAAATTTCGTTCTCCGCCGCCTTCCTTCACACCTGGGGCACGCGAACGCTCGCGGTAGTATTCGATGATCGCGCGATTTTTCTCGGTGCGCGCGCGCGACCAGTGGGAATCGTCGATCGCGCCTCGCCTCGCGCGAGGGTTGGCGTCAGGCTCGCCGGCGCTGCGTGGGTCCATGGGGGTGCCTTGGCCTCCAGCCTAGAGCGAACGAGCAGTCCGGGCACCTAAACCGCTTCCAGCCGGCCGGCCAAGGCCGAAGCTACAGCCCCAGCACCAACCCGAAATAGGGACCGCTCAGGGTCAGATCGGCGTCGATGTTGTCTCCGTCGTCGTCGTACTCGACTTCGGCGGAAAGCTCGCGGTAGCCCGCCATGAGGAAGCCCGCCAGGCGCTTGTCGCCGCCGAAGAGCTTGAGCCGGCCCATCAAGTCGAAATCCAGGAGCCTAGCCGAATCACCGTCGTAGTCGTATTGCATGCCGGTGGCCAGCAGGGAGAACTCCACGCGTCCCAGGTCCAGACCAGCGCGCGCCGCGAGCACCGGCAGCCCGGCTACCTCATCGGTGGCAATTTCGTTGGCGGTCCCGGTTTCGCGGAAGGTGGCATCCAGATCGACCGCCGCCGCGCCCAGACCCAAGCCGAGTTCGAACATGTCCGTGGGAATCAAATCCCAGGTGAGCGCCAGTTGGTGTAGCGCCATGTCCACCTCGGTTTCCACGTCCGTTCCGGCCGTGATCGTCACGCCGTTCTGGGTGATGTCGAACTCCAGCGTTCCGTCGCCGTCGTGAGTCGAGCCTTGGGTCGAGAGCGTGAGCCGCGGCGCGCCCAAATCGAAATCGAGCCGCAGACCGAAGACGGAGGAGTCCTTTTCGACACCTGCCGTCTCGATGTCGTTCGTACCCGAGATGGCTCCGCTGGCAATGCCGATTTCGCCCTCCAGGCTGACCTCTTGCATGCGCGGCATGAGCTCCAGCGCCGGCGCGGAACAGGCCAGAGTCAGGGCGCCAAGGCACAGGGCCGCCGCCCACGAACCGAGGTGACAAGAAGGAACGTGGGAAAGGTGTTTGGACATACGTAGGATCTGAGCGAGGTTGTTCAAAACGGTGATGATGCGGAGGGGATCGAATTCTTGGCCAGAACGAGCGCGCGGGCGCCGATGGTAGGCAGCATGGGCACAGATGCTGTAGATCTTTCGGCTAGCGAACGCGACTACTGGGTAGCCAGGCCCGCGCCTGGGACCGCTCGGCACAACGCCCGTCCCGAAAGCGGCTCGGCACCGGAAAACGCACCCACGTGGGAGTCGCGGGAACAAGTCTTGTGGCCCAGGCTCCCGGCTGGAGACCCCGGCCCGGCGGGCGGCAGCGCAGCATTCGAGAACACCCAGTCAGCCGGATTGCGTGTCGTCGGGCCCGGACGCCGAGAGCGTCAGTACCTGGGGCGCCTGGGTGATCTGGAAGACGAACTAGCTCGCAGTGCGGCCAAGCAAACCGCGCTGGAAGCACAGCTCGAGTGGTCGACGCGCGTGGAACGCGGAGCCCAGCGTTTGCTCGACCACCTGGAATCGGGGGCCAGAGCTCGAACGCGTGAGCTCGAACTGGCGGCATCGCGCGAGAAGCGCCTGATCCTGGCGCTAGGCGCACTGCAAAAGGAAAACGAGTACCTGCGCCAGACTTTGGAACTCGGACAAGAACCGGCCCAGGCCCGGCTCGAGGCTTCCTCCGCTCCTCTTAGGCGACCGGTGGCCGCGGCGCGCGCCGCCAAGACAGGCGCGCGGCCTTGGTGGCAGTGGTGGCGGCGTTAGGGCGGGCGATGACGGCCGTTCTGGAATGCGCACGGCCGCGCGGGAATCGGGGCCAAGCGAGCGATTGCTTGACAAAAGCGCCGGTGCGGCCGATCTTCTCGGCCCGCCTGACCTTGCTTTCGGGCCTGGTCAGGCAGGTTGCAGATATTCGTGGTTGGTGGGTGTAGCTCAGTTGGTTAGAGCACGAGGTTGTGGTCCTCGGGGTCGCGGGTTCGAGTCCCGTCACTCACCCCAATCCCCTTTGTGCTTGGGCGTTTGGCTTCCATGCGCGCGCGCCCGGCTCATGGTGCTGGTTCTGGCGCTGGCCGTGACGTGGGCCGGTTGCAAGCGCTCAGCGGAGGGATCGCGCCCGCTGATCTTGATCACGCTGGACACTACGCGCGCCGACAGTTTGGGCGCCTTTGGCGGCCGTGCTGGTCTGACTCCCAATCTCGATCGACTGGCGAGTCAAGCACGCCGCTTTCAAATGACGCGCGCGGTTGCGCCGCTGACACTGCCCTCGCACGCGTCCATGCACACGGGCCTGGTGCCGCCGCGCCACACGCTGCGCGACAATGGTCTGGCAGCCTTGCCCGCCGAAGCGGTCACCCTGGCCGAGCACGCCAAACGGCTGGGACTCCAGACGGGTGCCTTCGTCAGCGCCGCCGTGCTCGATCCGGCCTTTGGACTCGATCAGGGCTTCGATGTCTACGACTCACCGGGCCGGAATACGCCCGGCAAGACCAGCGCGTACGCGGAGCGCCCGGCGAATGAAACGTTGGCTGCTGCAGCCCAGTGGCTGAACCAGCGCCAGGGCCCCTTTTTCTTGTGGGTGCATCTGTTCGATCCCCACGCGCCGCACCAAGCGCCACCGGCCTTTCGCCAGCGCGCCGGGGGCGACAGCTACCTGGCCGAAGTCAGTTGGATGGACCAGTGTTTGGGGACCTTCTTCGATTCACTGAGCGCGAACGGCGTGCTCGATCGGGCGCTGCTGATCGTGGTGGGGGACCACGGCGAAAGTTTGGGCGAGCACGGCGAGCCTACCCATTCGAGTTACGTCTACGACTCCACGCTGCGCGTGCCTTGTTTCGTGCGCTGGCCGGACGCAACGAACGAAGGCGATCACCCGGGCCTGGCGAGCGTCGTGGATGTGTACTCCACCGGTCTGGATTGGTGGGGCATGCCCGCGGATCCGGAAGTGGATGGAGTCAGCTGGCTAGGCCAGGGGCCCGGCCAGGGTCGCGGGCTGTATTTCGAGTCGTACTACGGTTTCCTGAATTTCGGCTGGAGCCCGCTCGCGGGCTGGGTCGACGGCGAAGGCAAGTGGATCGTGGGCGGCATGGAGCAGTACTTCGATCCCAGTCAGGATCCCAAGGAGTCCAACGATCTTGCGCCGCAGCGGACACAGGCGCGCCTGCGCGCGCGAGCCCAGATCGATGCGCTCATGACGCGCAAGGCCTTGACGCGCTCGCGCACGACGAGTATCGACCCAAAAGTCAAGGAGCAGGTCGCGCACCTGGGCTACGCCGCCAGCGCACTCGCCGACCAAGTCATGCCCCATCCCTTGGCCAAAGTCGAGCGGCCCGCGCCAGCCGCGAGCGCGGACGAACTGCAACGCTTCACGGAAGCCATTCGCCTGGGTGACACCGGTGATCGAAAGCGCGCCATCGAAGCGCTGCGCGCGGTCGTGGCCGTCAACGGCCTGCACAACGTGGCCCAGTCCTACCTGGGCACGTACCTGGTCCTCGAACGGCGCTTCGCCGAGGCCTTGCCCGTGCTCGAGAACCTAGCCGCGCGCGGAGCCGTGCGCGCCAACTACCTCAACAACCTGGGCTTCTGCAAGGAACAAGCCGGCCAGATGGAGGCGGCGCTGGCCTTGTATCGCAGGGCCCTGGAGCTGGACAGCGAACACGCCTTCGCCAAACAGAACGCGCAGCGGCTGGAACTACAGATCCAGGGCCGCCGCTAGGGCAATCCGGCCGGCGAAAAGATCCGGCTCAAAGGCGTTGGTGCAGGATCCGCGCTACGAACTCGTTCCCAGCTTCCGAATAGTGTCCCCTGGCGCCGGGGAATGGCACCACGCCCCGGGCCAAGAACAAGGCCGCGCGCTGGAGTGGCTCGAGGGCCTCGAAGTCCGGCGTCAGATCCAGCACTTCGATGCCGCGCGCGCGCGCCGCTTCGATGGAGGATTGCATCCACGGAGCCAGTCGAACCAGGCGCAGGTCGTCGCTCGGATCCAAATTGGGTAGCAGCACCAGCACCAGTCGGCTGCCGCGGGCAGCGTGCAAGCGCGCCAAATCAGCGAACACGCGCGTGGCGATCTCCCGCGCCTGATCGTGGTCCAAGCGCCGCCCGGATGCGGGCGTCCAGCCTAGGCGCCGGCCGGCCATGCGCAAGAGTTGCAAGCTGCGCAGGCGTTCGAACAGCTTTGCGTTCTGGGTCCACCAAGGTGCGCGCAGAGTGCCCTTGGGCACCGGAACCCCGCGCAAGGCCAGCCCGGAGCGGTCCGGGCCTGGTTCGCCGTCGAGCGCAAGCATCGGCTTGGCGTATCCGGAAAAGGAATCGAGGCGCATGCGCTCGAAGTCGTCGGCGATGAACGCGAACACATGCACGTGATGCTCCAGCGGCAATCCATCGCGCAGATACCACAGATAGGCTTGGTCGATGCCGTAGCCGCCCTGACCGAAGTTCACGACTTCCCATTCCGGCCGCAAACGCTGCAGCTGGGCCGGAAAGGTGTGCTCGTCGCTGACTCCATAGCCCAAGGTGAAGGAATCGCCAAAGCACAGCACGCGGCGCTTGCCCACGGGAACCAGCGCCGAGATTTCAGCCTGCCCGCGCACACCCATGGAATTGGTGTGCAAGTGCCGACCTTCGGCGTACAAATTCGGCGCGCGGACGTGCTTCTGGTTGACCCAGCCCAGTTCGTCGTCGTGAAGCGTGTGCTTGCGCTCGGGGAAAACCAATTCGGCGTTGCGCGCCAAGTCGTACGACAAGAGCAACCAGCTTGCGGCACCCTCCAAGACACACACCCCAAGCAGAACCAGTGCCAGGCGCGTCAACCAGCCACGCAGCTTCACGCCCGACCTTTTCGCAGGAACGGTAGCTTGGCGCGCAGCCATAGCTCGAGCTGGTCGCGCTCGGCGGTGCTCAGCACGAAGCGCGCCAGACACAGCCAGCCGGCCACCAGCAGGCATGACTTGAAGGCCAGCGTCGTCAGGGCCATTGGCGGCGCGTTTTCGCGCTCGAAGGCCAAGACGCTC
>JAKFYL010000068.1 GCA_021730845.1 Planctomycetota bacterium
AAGAACAAGGTCCATGCCCCCATCCTGCTTCCGCGCGGGCCCTCCCGCAAACAACCGTCTCCCTTCACGCCGCCTGCTCCAGTTGTGGGACAGGCTTCCCGATAGACGCCCCAGGCCATGGTGGAACTAGAAGCCCCGCTTTCGGAGACTCCTGGGCCGCTGCGCCCACAACCGATGCGACCTCGATGACCCAACCCGCCAAGGTAGGCGCCCAAGAAAGGATCGGGCTGGTCATGGGCGGCGGCGGCGCTCGAGCCGCGTTCCAAGTCGGATTCTTGCGCTCGGTGGCCAGGCGTCACCCGCGCCTGCGCTTCCCCATCCTGACAGGCGTTTCCGCAGGCGCGATCAACACGGCCTTTCTCGCCAACCACGAAGGCACCCTGCCCGAAGCGATCGAAGACTTGTGCGGTCTGTGGAATAGCCTGACCACGGACAAAGTCTTCCGTAGCGGCCCAACCTCGCTCGGTAAGAGCATGCTGCGCTGGAGCACCAAGCTCATGTCCGGTGGAGCCAAGGTTGGCCTCCCCGCGCGCGGCATGGTCGACACCCAGCCGCTGCGAGAGTTCTTGCGCAGCGCCCTAGGCACTCCCGATGGCCGCCTGACCGGCATCGAACGCAACCTGCGCGCCGGACGCCTCGACGCAGTCGCGATCACCACGAGCGATTACAGCACGGGCCAATCCGTGACCTGGTTCGAAGGCGGCAACGCCGCCACGTGGAACCGCCCGTCCAGACGCGCGGAACAGTGCCAATTGACCGTCGAACACGTCATGGCCTCTAGCGCGCTGCCGATCTTCTTCCCGGCAGTCCAAGTCGGCAACTCCTGGCATGGCGACGGCGGTATCCGCCTGACGGCCCCATTGTCGCCAGCACTGCACCTGGGCGCGCGCAAAGTCATGGCGATCTCCACGCGCTATGAAGCCACGAACGTCGACGAGCGGCCACGCGAGGCACAACCTTACCCGCCCCCGGCGCAGGTGATGGGCCTCTTGATGAACTCCATCTTCCTCGACCTGCTGCACTTCGACGCGCTCAATTTGGGCCGCATCAACCAGCTCATCGCGGAACTGCCTCCCGAGCAGCGCCTGGGCCTGGAAGAAATCGAACTCCTGATCCTGCGCCCCTCGCGCGATCTCTCCAAGATGGCGACCAAGTTCGAACCGCGCCTGCCGCAGCCCTACAAGTTCCTCTTGCGCGGCTTAGGTTCGCGCGAAGCCAAGAGCCCCGACTCGCTCAGTATGGTGCTCTTCGAGCCCGAATACGTGAAACACCTGATCGCAGCCGGCGAAGAAGACGCCAACCGCCGCGCCGCCGAAATCGACGCCTTCCTCATCGGCGAACGCATGCCAACCGTCATGCAAACCGGCTTCTGGCGGATCTAGCAAGTGAACGCGAATACCGGCTGCCCCTTGCAGTGTTCGAGCCGAGGCTGACCGCACCCCTGTCCACCGAGTCCCGCAGCGAAGCCGCGGCCCACCTACACGCAATGCCTTTGGTTCCGGCCAGCGAGGCTCGATTCTGCGCTGGCCCCAGCGCCCCCGCCGGCCGCCGTCACCGATTCTAGTCGCGTGCAGCCCGACAATCTGGCCGCCAACGGACGTCCATGCGCCTGGGAGAGAAGTAGGATGCATGCAACCGCCGCGGCACTCGGTCGAGCGAAGATCCGATCCCAGGTCACGCGATTCCACCGCACGGAGGCGCAGCAACGGATCGGCCTCTCAGTCGCGCGCCGTCTGCGCCGGCGGCTGCGGCGAGATATGACCGGAAGCTGTGGATGCCGCGGCCAGTTGGACCGGATCTTGCCCAAGGGCCCGCTCATGCGTCGCCAACCCTGCGCCGATCCCAGATCGTATCTTGCCAGCCTCTTATCACGCCGTTGTCACCGCAAACAGGGCATCGCCAAGCGACGGTTTGGTCGCCGTCCACCAGCTCGGCCTGGATCTCGCCGACGCAACGCCTGCAGCTCGGTCGTCGTCGACAGACGACATTGGTGCGCACTGAAACGTGACCAGCGGGGCTGGTGGCCCAGGCCGCGATTGCCCCTTGGAAGTTCGCGAGGATCAGGGCAGGACCAGGTAAGTTCGTTGCGAACGCCCCTGACTCGTCGAGGTAGTGCCGCATGTCAGTGACCCAGGTGTTCGGCATCATTGCTCTCTCTAGGCCCAACGCTCGCCTTCAGCGGCGCGCCAGCTTCTTGCCCGTCTGCTTCAATTTGTCGGTGGACGGTTTCAGATGTTCCCGACGAGGGCGCTGTTTCGCCGAGACCGACTTGATTACCGTGTAGCCTCGCCCGATCGCTGGCAGTGGAGTCTTGGCTTTTGCCACTGCCGCGCGAATCAAGGCCTCCACTGCGGGCAAAGCCAAGGTCGCCGGGCTTTCGAGACGGACATACCGATTCTGATTCCCGCTCCCGAGCAGGATTCCGTGAGGATCCGGCAGCGAGGAGCCGTAGTAGAACGAGAGCGCTACGCCCTTGGGCGAAACGGCCAACGAGACGAGACAGTCAGAAGTGCGCTCAGTCGCAGAGAATCCGATAGCGAGGAACTGATAGTTGTCGTAGACCAGTTCGACGGCGGTGGGAAGTCGCTTGCGGAGGGCCGCCCGCGACGCGCGGGCCAGTTTTCCGACCGGCAAATCGTACTTGGCCACGAAACCGGCGAGCTGCTTGGCCGGAGATGTTGAGGACGCAACAGCTTGACTACCCTTGGCACGGCCTCGCTTCATGCGATGCTCCCGAAAAGACTCCGTTTCATCAGGTCCGTCCAGCGCTCAGCATCGGCCGCGGCCTCCAAGCTGCCGTCCGCTTGCATCACCATGCTGGGCAGCCTGCCTCACTCTACCGGTCCGTCCGCGTACAACTCGAGGAACGCGCATTCCTTGCACCTGATGGCCCGGATTCGGGGTCCGTGCCCTTCCTTCGAAGATCTTTTGCCCAAGAAGGTTGCCGGTGGCTCACCGGCAATCCAACAGGCTGCGGTGACCTGCAGCGACTTGTCGAGCACGTAGCCCACCTCGACGGGTCCGTTGCATTTAGAGCAATGTACATCGTTCTTCATTGGTAGTACTCCTTGTCGGCCCAACGGCTTTGGCGCTGAGCGGCCGGCGAAGCCGGTCCGCTCCAACGGCTTGTTATGCCGCAGCTTGCAACTTGGTTTGCGGCCCATCGGCCCTCCAGCCGCGGAGCCGGCCGAGGAGGCGCCGTACCAACCCCCGACGTTTCGCCGTTCCACCAACAGGGCCCGTCGCTTCAGGGTACCACCAATTCCGGATCTCGGCAGTCCATTCCTTGCCCCGATCGTCAACGATTGTAACCCGGCACACGAACGGAGACTCGAGAAGCTCCGTTCCTCGAACTCGCCGCTCAACGTTCAAATCGAACGCGATGTCCATTGCTGCCGTGCGAATGAACCGCAAGTCAGTCCGGTGGCTCGCGACCAACTTCGGAAACCAGATCGCATAGCTCTCCACTGAGTCCGCTGTCACTGGCGTGAGCAACCCGGCCGGCGCGGTCTTGCCAGAGAGAATGTCGAGCACAAACCGGTTGGTGCGCGTCCGACGGGCCTGCGTCAGGAGGTGGCCCATCACATAGTCGTGGTCACGGTAGTTCATCAGACTGACGAAGGAGTGCCCGAAGCTGTGAGCGACGCTCTTCAACACCTTGTACCGCGCCATGAGATCCTCCAACTCGTCCAGAAACCGACAGCCAATTTGCGGCATAGCGTGGTGCCGATCAGCGGCCCGGCGAAGCCGCGCCAGCTGCATAGGCAGGTTAGGCAGCATCCACTTCGATCACTTCTCCCTCACTGGACGGGCTCGCAACCGTTTCGCCTGCCTCGTGCATGCCCTCGATGTGGAACGCGATGGCTTCGCGGACAAGCCGAAGGACCTCTTCACGCGTTTCGCCTGCGGCGATGCACCCGGGAAGGTCTGGCACATGAGCGCCCCATCCTTTCGTGTCGTGCTCAACGACGACCAAGTACTTCATCCCGACCTCACTTAAGACCCGCCTGTTTCAGGGCACTCCGCAGGGTCCCAGGCGGAATGTCCAATTCCAGTTTACCAGACACTGTGACGGTTCCGGGCTTCGTGGGGTGATGGAACTGCCGATGGCTTCACCGCTGCCGCACCTGGCGCCAGCCGTCCTTCTCCAGCAGTTGGATCAGTTCCCGTACCTTCATGGCGTCAACACCCGCTGGCTGGCTAGACCCGCCTGCCTAACGCCTTGCCGATCAGCGGCGGCCGGAGGCCGCCCGCTGCATAGGCGTGTTAGGCCGCCTTCAGTCACGTTGCAGCAATTCCTCAACGGTGAGTCCGATGTCCCGGGCGATCTTGCGAAGCAAGGTCGGTGAGATGTCGCGGCCGAAGTGAAAGGGGACCGTCGTACCCCGCCAGTCAGGGTGACGGTATTGGCGGAGCAACCGCGCTGCCGAACCCCTTGAAAGCCGAGTCGAACCAACCGCGCGGCGACTTCGCGGGGTTACAGGACCGACAGGGAGCCCACGGGTTACGCGACTTGGATGGTCTGAAGACCAACGAACTCCGACTCCAGCTTCGGATCGCCGTCCTCAAGGAGCATCGCGATGACAAAAGCAAGAGGAGCAGCTTGCGCGACCAGCCCTGGGAGAGGAAGTACTGGAAGGTGTCGGGCGTGATCGGCGTCGAGATCCCGCGCATGAACTCTTCCGACGCGAGCACGGCCAGGTCGAACGTCGGGTTCGATGCGTACGAACCCTTGCTCGTTGCAAGACAGTCGTTCTTCGCGTCGCCGCCGAACGGCGTCTTGAGCTCGCCGTCAAAGCCGCCCTTCAGGTTGCCACGGATCTGGCTGAAGTCGGTGAAGTAGACAGGCCGTCCTAGGCTCGCGCGGACGACGTTGAGAAGCAGGACTTTGTTCTGCGCGCTCTCGACGGACTTGTTGTAGTCCACGGCATCGCTTGCAATGCGACGGGAGAAGGCGCAGGAGAAGGTGAGTAGGAGGGGCAACGCGGCGAGCGAACGAATGAGCATGTCTAGCAGTAGGGCGAATGAGCAGCCTCGGGGGTGGACCTCCAATGTCACTTACCAAGTGAGCTAAGTACTTCATTTAGAAGAGGTCTCTTGTTGAACGACAGCCTGAGTTGGGAATTTGGAGTTGTTTCGCTTTACGACTCTTGGGAAAGATCTTTGTTTGTTTCGTAGAGGGATCTTTGTTTGATTAAAAGCTGCGTACATTTGGTCAATGATCTTTGCAGCCATTTCAGGAGTGGAAGCTTTTTGTAGCCGAGGTCCATAAGCGGAAATGATCCGGATAGCCGCAGTGAAACTAATACGTGAGAAGGGAATGTTATTATGTTTCGCAGCTGCGACCATAATAGATGAAACGAGATTAAAAGTTAGAAAGGCAATGCTAAGCTCTTTTTGTATCCTTTTCGGTGTTTTCGCGCTGATAAATTCTAATTTTAGAATTTGCTTTAATTGGCTAATGTGAGTTTCTATACGCTGGCGTTGTAAATAGAGAGCCGCTTTTTCGCTAGCTGATTTCTTGAGGGTGGTGAAGAAGTAGAGCACCTGTGGACGGAAACCGGGCGTTGTAACCGTAGTCTTAATGAAATGCCCTTGTACGCCAGCACCTTGAGGAATTTCAGGAGTTGTTTTTCTGTCCTGGCGTGAAGGCTGCCAGGTCATTTTAACATGAAGGTCCTGACCGTCATTTTTACCAACGATCCTGTTAAACACCGCTTCATTGAGACGAAACAAGACTTTGTGCCCCAACATTTCAGAGCGATACGCAAGGCTGAATACGCCGAAATTACGATCTCCCATCACTGTTGATTTCGCTGGTAACGTGGCTAGGTATTTCCACGTTAGTGCTTGCTCGCTGTCTTTCATCGTTCCGTGGATTGGTTCAAGCGCAGTTCCGTTGGCCAAACTGTGCGCTGTTACAACCCGGAGTCGTGGATAATGAATGCTCTTGTTCTTCCCAACTGTATGACGTGGGTACTTGCTTTCGTTCTTCTCGCTATAGGCGCTCGTCATGCACGTCCCATCCAATAGATAGAAACTTTCTGTATCGTCTAGCTGCTTGCGAAGTTTTAGTTCGCAGTGCCGGGCTAAATCGATAATCTCATCGGATACTAGGCGATCCTTTGCTCGGGAAAATCCGCCGCTATTACTTGATACTGTGTCGTGTGCCAATTTCTTGCTCCTACTATTAAGCCGCGCAAAGATGCCTTTCTCTGCCTCATTGAGCGTTGCTACTAAGGCACCCTGGAGTGGATTACCGCAAACTCTCTGCAGGATCATTAACCAAATAGTCAACGCAGTACTAAAAACTCCGCTGCGACGTTCGCTCTCATACGATCGTGGGCGGGTACCGAACCATGCCTTACTAATCTCGTAAAAAAGATTCTCGACGTTCAGCCACCCTTCAAAGCTCATGCGCTTCCTCCATAATTGGTTTTTGTTGCCAACTATGAAAAAATCACCATCCCAACTTTTCTACAAGATATTGAAAATGTTGGATCTTTTCGATCACTTACCTCGGTTGATCAATGACATTGGCCATAGGGTTCTCTTTCTTCTGCCGTCGAGCCACGGGGAACACTAAGGCCAGCCTCTACCTGCCGCCGAAGAGCCCCTGTCTAAGAATGTACGGGAGCTCCCGCGCAAGGACCGGCAAGCACTGCGCCCTTCCACCTTCCGAGAAAATGGGCCCTTCAAGGCTAGGCTCTTCGCTTTCGGCAGGTCGACCCGAGCACCTGAAGAACTAGACCACACCCACTGCCGTTCAAGCAGGCCGAGTGCGCCGTCTCGCAATTGGGATTTCTTAGCCTGCGACCATGGCCCGCAGGATCTGACCTCTTGCACGCATAATCCTCACTACTCTACTTGCCAGACACTATTTTCGGAATATGCAATTGCCAGCGGCCGTTCAGGCGAAAAAATAGCAGTTGTCTTGCCAATCAGGCGTTCACCTCCGACAGAATCGACTTCGAATAGCTCAATTTCTGCGTTGCCTGCAGGAACTCCATCTATGCTGTTCGTGCTCTCTGAAACTGTCAATGTCGTTCGCTTGCTCCACGGCTCCTTACGGTGCGGCATAGCTATGGTGATGCCAAGCTCCACTCTGTTGCCGCCATTGTTCGTTGTTGCTCGATAAGATCGCACGCTCGCGCTCGTTCTGGGAAACGACATAGCTTCCCATTCAATCGGATTGCTAGCGTGGCCACTTGAAACAATAAAAGGCTTTGATGGAACGGAATCAACATAAATCACGCCACTCTTGCTACCCGCCAACTCAATCCTTTCCAAGACGTATTCCCCGTCTGCCAAACCGGCCAAGGCGAAACGTCCGTCGTGCTGGACCGTCGTCCAAGCCTTGGTTTGGCAAAACGCCCCCAGTGCATGGCGTTCATGATCTTCAAGTCTCCAAAGACCGAACGTTTCTCCGGCCCCACTCGTTCCACTGTAGTCGACAAATTGTCCTTCGACAATTCCCGCTCCTATTCCGCCCATGAATTGAATGTTCATCTCTTTATCTTCATCATCGCACATCAATTCAAAGCGAACAGGGTCGGGAGTGGCAACCCCCTCTTTCGCCCATTGAAACAAAAAGGCAACCCACTGACCAGGCGGAAGCGCTGGGGTTTGAAAGCGACCGGTTTCGTCAGTCTTTACACCACAGTTGATCCCGGAACCCATCTGAACGCGAGGATGTTTCGATTGCCTAATTGACACGATCACATTAGGCAATGGCTCACCGGCTGGCCCGAGTATGGTTCCAGTTAGCGAGACCCCTTTCGACAGCACTACATCAAACGAACTGTCCGTTCCTGCTAGCGACGCCTGAGGTGCTTCGCCGAAAGATTGAAGGCTACCGCCAATCGCTCCAAATGCGAATGACTCGTTGGTTTGCCACCACGGTTTCTTGTAAGGCGAAGGAATGCTTGATTCTTCAACGTGTACAGTGGGGGGAACTTCTCGGCTCACACAACCTACGCTGTAGTAGCCGAGTTGATTCGTTACTGCCTCATTGGCCGCGACTCGCACCGTGACGCCAGGAATGCTCGCGCCCATACAGTCCCTGACGTAGCCGTGCACCCTTCCGACTAGGCCGGAGTCGAGGAGAACGATGTCGGTATTGGTGGACGGTCCTGAAATGGTCAGCTGACCTGGATAAGTAGGTACGGGTCCTGGACACTCGTGACGAGTGAGGGTTAGTTTCCATTCTCCAGGAAAGAGTCTTGCTTCCCACGTTCCATCAACTCGAATTTGTGCGTCCACTGTCGTCGTTGGGGTGCTCAAAGTCAGCGAGCGGACGACATTGGGTACAGGCGTTCCACCTGTGGTAATGAAGCGGCCGCCTGCAACGACCGCAGCTAGACTCACACCGGCAGTGGGTTCCGGTTCTACTTTCCGCGTTTCTGTCGAATTTGAAGCTGGGTCAAGCGCTTTCGCTGGCATGCTTTTGCGGGCGATCGCACCGTCTTTGGTACTCGACTCCGACGGAGGCGACGTTGCATTCCATGCGAAATAGAGCCCGACAACTAGCCCTGCAGCGATCGCAATACGTCTTGGCCAGATCCAGTGTGTTGATGTCATGGAATGCCTAGGTTCCAAGTAGCAAGAATAGATCGAACTGGCGGCTCAAAAAACGGCGGCTTTGGTGGGAGGGCCAGACAGACCACTATCTGCCCTCCCCCCACCGCTTCTACCTACGGTTCTGCGCTCCCAAGGTTATGTCGGACATATCCCGTTCGCGCCACGATCGCCAGTTTTCCCGTCAAACACACCCGGTCCTCCAGCTCCGCCCGGGCCTCCCGATCCACAAGGCGAACCGCCTTTTCCGCCATCACCTCCGTCGCCACCGACGCCCGCGCCAGAAATTCCTCCTGGTCCTCCAGGTCCGCCCTTGCCGCCCTTCCCGGGACTTGACGCGTTTCCTCCCTTGCCTCCATCTCCTCCTTTGCCAGCAGACGTGTGGTCGTGCTCACCCTGTCCTCCTTCCCCGCCTTTACCCCCATCACCGGTCCCAGAGCCCTTTCCTCCTTCTCCCCCTTTTCCACCCGTGTTGACACCTGGGGCTCCAGTTCCTTCACCACCCTTTCCTCCTTCGCCGCCTTGGCCGTTACCAACAGCGTCGCCGCCTTGGCCACCAATACCACCCGGACTCCCGAGGCCACCAAAACCACCATTACCTCCGTTGGGAGAATTTATCGTTCCAGGAGCGCCAGCTCCGCCAGTACCACCGACGCCTGAAGGAGGGGCACCGGCTCCGCCAGGGCCGCCGTTCGGCGCGAAAGGGTTGTTCGGATGATTGCCGGGATACCCCGGGCCACCGTTCGGCGCCGCAGGGTTGTTGGGATCGCTTCCACTGCATCCGTAGCACGGATCCGTCGCGTTGGCCGTCGAACTCAGCCCCCACAACATTACCGCAAGCGCAGCGGACCCTAGTCGTACTGTGATTCTCATCTTGCCTTGTCCTCTTGAGTAGTTTCTGTATGAGGTGTGGAAAAAAAGCCCTTGCTCATCGAACTGCACCCACATCGTACTAGGCTCGCTACCACTTGGTGCTGTTCTCACCAACACTTCAACTCCGCGGCTGCCGGTTCCAGGTGGCAATAATAATTGTCCAACCAAGGCGTGTTCGAGCGGAACACGCTGCTGGTCGCTTGCCAGATCCCCGTGGCACCCGCATACCGCGGCGAACACAAGAAGTACGGCGAGGCGAGCTGTGGCTGGTGACTTCATGGGGCAGTCTCCCTAGTCCTGACTGATCTGTGAGGGACAGACACTGGATGGCTTCGCCCAGCTAACGTTCAGCATCAGCGGCGGCGCGCAGCGCCCGTCCGTCTTCAACGTCATGTTATGCGGCCCCCGCCGCGAGTTCGGGATGGATCGTATGGGTCTCCCAAAAATACGGATGCTGCCGCAAGACCGGAACGCGATAGCTGGGAAGTTCGCGGGCAGGGACCATTAGACTCCTGAAGATCGAATCTGCGGCCTTTGCTGCGGCCTCGATCTGAGCGGCGGTCGCTGGGTTCGAATGTTCCACGGCCACTTGTATCCATGTGCGACAACCGACGTCATGGTCGTACTCCGAGATGTCCCAGTCTCCCCAGTCGCGCTCGACAAACTCCTTCCAGGCCGAGAGGTGCTCTCCGAGGCTGGCGGTACCGTACTTGACGGCGACTTCCGGTGGCTTGCCCCAGGCTCGAATCGCCTGGCGAATCGATGACACGTCATCAGCAGTAAGATCGACGCCCAATTCCATGACTGAAGCTCCCCAACCTCCCGTTCACGAGTCAGCATAACGTGAAGCATCAGCGGCGGCGCGCAGCGCCGTCTGCTGCATGCTGGCGTTAGCCAGGGCTCGATCCTCGCGCCAACGTCTGACCGAGCGACCAGCGCATCAGCCTTGGGTTGCTTGGCCTCGAGAACCTCCACCCGCCCTCCAAGACAAGGCAACGCACGTCCATCGCCAGTTCGGCGCAGTCAAAGTACCGAATCGCGCCAGCCATCAGGACTGGATAGACGGCGAAAGTGCATTGGACACAGCAGTGCGTTCCCTTCGGGTAGCCGTTGTGGAAGTGCGACCGCATGATTCCGAAGGCAAGGTCTCTCTCCACGCTTTCGTAGAATGACGATGCGCCATATCTGCTCCCAAGAGCCTTCTGCCCGGCCAACAAGAGCGCACTTCGGAGAAACGTCCCAACAGGCGCGCCAGAGATGGAAAAGCCTGCGGGGTGCCGAATGGCCTTGGGCAAGGTTAGGCGAGGGAACGACCCAAGCTCTTTGGGAATGACATCGCGGACGTACGCAACGTCCGCTGGAGGCAATCGACGCTGCGACCGCGCGCGCTCTGCGACCTGCCACAAGGTGTTGAAGTCCATCGTTTCCTTCCCGTAAACCCTAAGCATCAGCCGCCAGCCGGCCGCTGCATCCGGTTGCACGACAGCGTCACTGGCAGCTTCTCCGCTTGAACGCAATGACTTCGCTTATGTCGAGTTCGAAGAACTCGGCTTCGCGGACGCGCTTCGATGCGAGGCGCTGGTTCCGATACGTCTGATAGAACGCCAGCGTACCAGCCATGTCCTTGACGAAATAGGCCGGGCCCCATCGTTTGTTGAGCTTGCCCGTTCGCATCGTGTCTTGGGTCCAACGCCCATGCGCTTCAGCCGCGGGCCGCTGCCTGTTGAGCTTGGCCGTGGCCGACGCCACGCTGCGGCCATGCAGCTGCAAGGGCTGAGTAGAGCGCTGACTCTGCATGCCTCAGTTGCAACCACGGCCAATGCCGCTGCGATATTCCTGAACTGCAAGAGTCAGGTCGCTGAGACCGCAGTGCTGCTCAAGGTTCCTCTCCAGGGCACGCATGACTGGGTAGATCGTGTCGAACTCCTTCTTGGGCATTTCACGATTGAGGTAAACGTTGCCTTGGCGCAAGTCGACGCGACCCAGATAGTCCTGGACGAAGTACAGGCTTCCGGGAACCCCATCAACTTCATAGAAGTAGTAGTGAAGCGTATCTGGACGTTCTACGCCGTGCAACGTTAGTGGCCGTCCTCCTTCCTCGATCTGGTGCCTGACGCGGGTCACTCCCGGAATGGATTCAAGAGCCTCGACAACACACGCAGCGTTGGGGAGGTGAGGGACCTCTGCGCTCCTGATGACGCCCGATAGTGAGTCGCAGGCCATGAGGCCAATCGCCGCCATAGCGACCACGAGCATGGCTCGAATGGATCGGTGCAGCATGGCTCGCTGCTTGACGCCTGAGCGATCCGAGGGGGCCGCGAAGCGGCTGCCCCTCTGCGCGATGCAATTGGGCGGCATTCCATCAATGAACATGGCGCCGCCTCACTTCGTGATGACGGCGCTGTGCCAGGCCGGTGCTTCGGAAGCGGCCAGCAGGGTGGCGGTGGCGTCCGTGCGAAGAGTCGTCTCGTTCCGCATCGCATCGGCTTCTTCAGGGTACGCAAGGTACGCCCGGCCGCCGATCACGGTGACCTCACCCGAGAGGTCCGCGAGTGCGCCCAGGGCATGGAGGTCGGGGTTCGGGAGCAAGGATTCGAGGCTCACCATCGCGCCCATTTGCCCTTCGTGGAACATGGCGTGGAGCGCACAGTATACCTGCAACTTGCCGTCCCACGAGCGCGGCTCGTTGGCTGCTTGCGGGTTGCTGGCCGCCGCGCACCCGAGCAGCGACACGGGGGTCACGAGCATTGTCAGGAGACTCATGAGTGTGTTCCTCATCTTGGTCATGTCGGCCCAACCCGTTTGATGCTGCCGCATAGCACCAATGCGATCGACATCCATCATCGGACCTACCGCTTTTTCCCCCCTACACCGGGCACGGCCGCGACTTGCTTCATCCACGCCCCGATCTGGCGTTCGTCGAG
>JAKFYL010000018.1 GCA_021730845.1 Planctomycetota bacterium
ATACCCCCATTCCACCCCCCGAGGCCCCCCCAAGGGCCCAGCCGGTCCTGGTCATGAGGGTTCCGGTCAACGTTAGCGGAATAAGTAGGCGGGCGCTGCGTTTCATGAGGTGGGGACGCGGTCGGAGTTCGAGCGTGGCGGTGTTGGAGTTCATAGAAGCTTCGTACGGTCCTCAAATACTGTTCCGTGCTGGGAGTCTAGAGCCTGGGACGCCCCCAGCACCCACCAGGACACGGAATCGGTAGTTCTCGGGGGGGCCTAGATTGCCGATTTGTGAAAGGTCTGCCCCTTTTCGTGGGTAAGATCGGTTCAGCGACCGACGAAATCGGGCTCCCACGGGGTTGCTGGCCGAGGTCGCCTGGCTAAGACTGGAGCGGAGGATGATCTCTACCCAACTCTCCCGAGTCAACTAGCCCAGCCTTGGGCGCCGATAGGACCAGTCGCTGAGGCGAGCGACTGCCCCTCTGGCATGCCAAGGCGCGCCCTCCCCGATTCCCCCATGCCGCACAGCCCTACCAAGGCAACTCGGTTCGCCCACTTCCACTTCGACCCCGCCCGGGACCTGTTGGGCGAGGGGCCGTTGTCGGAGGTCTACCGAGCGACGGACGAAAAGCTCGACCGCATCGTGGCCCTGAAGATCCTGCGCGCCAACGTCGAACTCGACCCGGAGGCCGATCAGCGCTTCGAACGCGAGGCACGCCACACCAGCAACCTGGTGCACCCCAATATCGCCACCATCTACGAGTACGGCGAGGACGGTGGCCGGCGCTACATCGCCATGGAGTTCCTGCAGGGCAGGACGCTGGACAAGATCATCAAGGAACGCCAACTGGGCATCGAAGAGGGCATGCGCATTGCGGTGCAAGTCTGCTCGGCGCTAGCTCTGGTGCACCGTACCGGCCTAATCCACCGCGACCTGAAGCCGGCCAACGTCATGGTGCTCCACGACGGCACGGTGAAGCTGCTCGACTTCGGCATCGCCCGCGCGCGCAACGAGTCCACGATCACCCAGCACGGGATGCTGGTCGGAACCGTGCTCTACATGTCGCCCGAGCAAGTTCGCGGCGACGACCTGGACGCGCGCTCGGACATCTTCGCGCTCGGCGCCCTGTTGTACCACGCCCTGACGGGGCAACTGCCTTTCCCGGGAAGCTCGTTCCCGGAAGTGTGCATGGCCATTCTCGACGGGCGGCCGCGCCCGGCAGGCCAGGTGCGACCAGGGATCGGTCGCGCCTTGGAAGAGTTCGTGGCCAAGTGCATGAGCCCCAAGCCCGAGGATCGCTACCTCACCGCGGAAGTGGCCCACGGCGTGCTGGTGTCGATCGTCGACGGACAACGCGAACGCGGCGGCAACAACGCGATTGCTCTGCGCGGCACGATTGGCATGCTGCCTTTCGGGCACCGCGACGCCAACGCGCAGGCCATGGCCGAGGGCGTGCGCGCGGATCTGGGTGCGGAATTGCAGCGCGCCGGACTCACGCTCAAGCTGCTGAACGCCCAGGAATCGGCGACCCATTGCAATTACATGGTGCGCGGCGAACTAGGCTTCGACGGGCAGCAAGGGCGGCTCGAATTGGAGTTGGAACGCAACAACAACGGCCGCGGAAGCGTCATATGGAAAGACGCGATCACTCACGCTGACAGCGACGAGTGGGCCCTCCAAGACCAACTTGTGCGTGGCGCGTCGCGCGCCTTGCGCAAACAACTCAGCGAGGACTTGCTCAAGCCGACGGTTCACACACCTCGTGATCCGGCCAAGGGACGCGAACTGGCCAAGCGCGGTCACGACGTTTTGCATCGCGGCATGACCAAGCACTTGCTGGCTTCGACCAGCCTGTTTCGGCGCGCAATCGAGGAAGATCCGCGCAACGCGCTGGCGTTTTCGGGGCTCTCCGAAGCTCTGGCGCGCAAGTTTTTGTACTGGGACGGCGATCCGGCCTTCCTGCAGGAGTCGCGCGATCACGCGCGGCGCGCGCTTTCCGTCGATCCCAATTGCGCCGAGGCCCATACGGCCCTGGGCTTTGGCTACCAGGTTTCCGGCCACCCCGTGGATGCCCAGCGCGAGTATCGCCTGGCGATCCAGCTCGACCACACCGAGTGGTTGGCGCACCGTTTGCTTGGAGTCGTGCTCCTGGCAGAGGACAACTTCAAGGCTGCCTCTCCCCTGCTGCAACGGGCGATCGCGCTCAAGCCGACCTACATTTCCTGCTACGACAACCTGTATGTCGCCTTGCAGCGCCTCGATCGCTACGAAGAATCCATCGAGACCGCGGATCGCGGAGTTGCCGCGGGCAAGAAGCAACTCCAGCGCGTGCCGGATGACCAACACGCGCGCTTGTATTTGGCTCAAATCAAGGCCCGACTGGGGTTGTTCGACGAGGCCAACCAGCTCGTGGACGAGGCCCAGGCACTGGGCCCCAAGGACGGCTTCACGTCCTTCCGCTCGGCGGTCGTGCACGCGATCCAAGGCAATCCAGGCAAGGCCCTGGAGCTGTTGACCTCGGCGCAGGCGCGCGGTTTCTATGTCAAGGCCGAGATGCGGCTGTCGGAGTTCGACATCCTGCGCGGTACGGCCGAGTTCCAGGCGCTGGCGCAGTAGCTTGCGGCTGGGCCGCGGCTGGCAGATCGGGCCAGGTTCGGCATTGCCGGCGCGCGCCCGCTAGTCTGGCCGTTTCATGGACCAAGGTGTGTCGAGCCGGAGCGAGCGTGCGGTTGAGCCGGCCGGCGAGCTGTCTGCGAAACGATCGCATGCGGGTCGCCGCTGGGGCCTGGTCGCCCTGCTGATTGCGTTGGTGCTAGCACCCGGCCTTCGCACCGGCTGGATGATTTGGCGCAACGCCGTCAACGTTCCGCTGTGGGACGAGTGGGTGCTAGCCGACTTCTTGCGCACCTTGGGCGATGGCACGTTTCGACTGGAATCGCTGTGGAGCCCGCACAACGGTCACCGTGTTCTGCTGCCGCGGCTGGTCTTGCTCGGACTGGCCAAACTTTCCAGCTGGGACGTGCGCTGGGAGCTGACCGCCAATTGGCTGTTCGTGCTCCTGACGCTCGCACTGTGCGCGCGTTTGGTGCGCGGCAGTTTTGGGCCGCTGACGACGCGCATGTCCGCCGGGTTGACCTTCCTCGCGTCGCTGATCCTGTACTCATGGAGTCAGCACGACAATTGGATCTCGGGCTGGCAGGTGCAGATCTTCATGGTCAACTGCCTGGCAGTCTCGTGCGTGCTCGCCATCCAGTGCTGGCGCGGCGCGTGGCACCAGCTGCTGCTGGCCCTCGCTTGCGCCGTGGCGGGGGCTTTTTGCTTCGGGTCGGGATTGGTTCTGTTCTTCTTGGTTGCGCTGGGTGTGAGCGTCGCACCCGTCGAGGTGCCTTGGAAACGGCGCGCTACTCACGCAGGATTTGCCGCGATCGTAGGAGTGCTGGCGGCCAAGCTGTACGTATCCGGTTCGCTAGGCGCGGACGCGCCGACGCAGGCCGATTCAAGCCTGTCGCTGGCGTTGCTGCTGGTCGAATACGTGTGCGGCTTCCTGGGCGGTCCGATCACGCGCTCGGGTTGGTCCCTCACCGTGGGGATCGGGGCCGCGGGCGCCAGTTTCGTTGTGCTGTGCTCGCTGTGGCTGTGGTGGAAGCGTCCGACGCTGCGGGCCAGCGCGTGGCCGTGGTTCTTGCTGGGCTGCTACTCGATTGCCAGTGCTGCCTCGGCGGGAGTGACACGTCTGGGACTGGGCGTGGAACAGGCCTGGTCACCGCGCTACGCGACGCTGGCCTTGCCCTTGTGGGTCAGTGCCCTTTGCCTGGTGGCACTCACGTGGCGAGCCATGTGGTGGCGCGGAAAGCCCCATTTGGCGCTCTTGGCCACTTGGGCGACGGTCGTGGGATGGCTGTCGCTGGAAACGATGTTCCTGTCGCGGGTCGCCAGCCGCCAAAGCCTGGAACAACTCCACTTCTACCGTCGCGACCTCGAACACGGCGCAGCCATGTTGCTGCGCTTTCCCAGTGCGCCTCCAGGCAGTTTGGAATTGCTGTTCACCGAGAGCTACTTGCGCGACGCAGCGCCGGTACTGTCGCGCTTCAAGTTGTCGGTGTTCAAGGGATGGCCGCATTGGCCCGAGATCTCGGCCCTCGATTGGATTGACGATCCCAGCCCACCCGGAGTGCTTGAAACAGTCGCGCCCGATCCCCAGTACCAGACGTGCGCGATCGTACGCGGCCATCTAGGCACGGAAGTTGGCGCCAAGGCCATCGAGCGGGTACTGATCGTAGTGGGCGACGAGGTAGCGGCAGAAGCAAAGTGGAAGGCTTCGAAAGAAACGCCCGGGCGTCGGAATGGCGCCCAAGTCGGGCGCTCGTTCGAAGCCCACGTGCCGCGCTTCACCGATCGCCCAGCTGGCGCACCAGTGCGCGCTGTGGGCGTCTTCAAGGATGGACGGCGAGCGGTTTGGTTGCCTGGCAGCCTGGCTTTCCCCTAGTGAATCCCATAGGGAGCGTGTGCCGGATGCCGCAGGGCCTTAGGGGGTCGCTTGTCGAAAGGCTGTGCAACTGGCGCACATCCGTGGGGCCTGCTCGCCGGCCGCCACAAGGGCCGTGCGCATAGGCGGCCGGGGGCTTTTCTTGGGAAGCGGGCGCATTCGGACTAGAATCTTCGCCCCGCAAACTAGGCCGCGCACCCCTTGGCCGCGCGTCCTTGTGGCCGCGTGACCGACGGCGCCTCTTCGAGTCCGAATACCATGAGTCCTTCCAACCGCGAGGAGATTCGCAATCTCGCGATCATCGCCCACGTCGACCACGGCAAGACCACCTTGGTCGACGCGATGTTTCGTTTCGCTGGCACGTTCCGCAGCAATCAGAAGATGGACGTGTGCGTGATGGACTCCAACCCCCAGGAGCGCGAGCGTGGCATCACCATCCTGGCCAAGAACACCTCGATCCAGTACTTGGGAACGCGCATCAACGTGATCGACACCCCCGGCCACGCCGACTTCGGCGGCCAAGTCGAGCGCACGTTGAGCATGGCCGATGCGGCTTTGCTGCTGGTCGACGCCCACGAGGGCCCCATGCCGCAGACGCGTTTCGTGCTGCGCAAGGCCTTCGAGCGCGGGCTGAAGGCGCTGGTCATGATCAACAAAGTCGACCGCCCCGACCAACGCGCGGTCGAGGTATTGAACGAGATCTTCGACTTGTTCGTGGAACTGGGCGCCCACGACAGCCAGCTCGACTTCCCGGTGGTCTACGGTTCCGGGCGCGCCGGCATCGCGGCTCACACACACGAGGAATTCCTGAGCGGGAGCGCGACCGACATCAAGGCGCTGTTCGACATGCTCCTGGCGCACATGCCTGTGCCGGACCATGACGAAAACGCCCCGCTGCAATTCCAAGCAGCCACGATCGATCACGATGACTTCATGGGTCGCATCGCCATCGGCCGTGTGCGCCACGGCACCATCAAGGCTGGCCAACGGGTGGCTTGCTGCCACCCCGATCGGCCCAAGCCGATCCTGGCGTCTGTCAAGCAACTGATGCGCTTTGAAGGCTTGCAACGCGTCGCGACCAGCGAGGTGGTAGCAGGAGACATTGCCATCCTGGGCGGCATCGATGAAATCAAGATCGGCGACACCCTGTGTCCGCCGGACATGCCCAATCCCCTGCCCGCGATTCGACTGGAGGAACCCACCATCTCGATGGTGTTCCAAGTCAACAACTCGCCGTTTGCAGGCAAGGAGGGGCAGTTCGTCACCAGCAGGCAAATCTCCGCGCGCTTGGAACTCGCGTCCCTGCGCGACGTAGCGCTGATTGTCGCTCCGACGGCCACGCCCGATTCGTTCGAGGTCAAAGGGCGAGGCGTGATGCATCTGGGAGTCTTGATCGAGACCATGCGCCGCGAGGGCTACGAATTCTGCGTGGGCAAACCGCAGGTCATCCTCAAGGAGATCGACGGCGCGGTCCACGAACCGTTCGAGCGCACGGCCGTGGAGGTTCCCAGCGACTATGCCGGCAAGGTGATCGAGTACTTGGGCAAGCGCCGCGGGGAAATGCTGCACATGGAGCCCATGGGTGGTTCCGTACTCGTGGAATTCTTGACGCCTTCGCGCGGGTTGATCGGCGCCCGCACGGCCTTGATGACGCTTTCCAAGGGCGAAGCGATCCTGAGCCACGTGTTCGAGACCTGGCGCCCGGACGGCGGGGCCATTCCGCGCCGGACCAACGGAGTGCTCGTGTCCGATCGCGCCGGCGACTCCATCCCCTACGGCATGTTCGGCCTGCTCGACCGCGGCGAATACTTCATCGCTCCGGGAACGCCGGTGTACGAAGGCATGATCGTCGGCGAGCATTGCAAAGAGGGCGATCTGGGCATCAACGTCTGCCGCGAGAAGAAGCTCACCAACATCCGCTCGGCCGGCCGCGACGAAAACGTCAAGTTGCCGCCCCCGCACCGCATGTCGCTCGAAGAGTCCTTGGAGTACATCGAGGACGACGAATTGCTCGAAGTGACGCCCAAGAACATGCGCCTGCGCAAGCGCGTGCTCAACGAGCTCGACCGCCGCAAGGCCACGCGCCAAGCTTCGCGCGCCGCTTCGGAATAGCCGCAGTTCTGCGCCGCCTTCTCTCTACCCGGAGGCAGGCGCCGCAAGCCAAAGAGAGCCAAACCGATGGCTCATCGACTCACGGTCGTGGGGGGGGCCCTTCGGCAGGGGTTTTCGTTGCTGCTGCTCAGGCCGAGGGCCAGAGCCAGCCGAAGGTGCCGGCAGTCAGCAGGCCGTAGATCGTGCCGTCAAAAACGAACTTGGCCGTCGTGCCCCAGCTTTCGCCTTTCCATATCGAGTTGGTGACGTTGGACAGCGCGTAGCCCAATACCGCGACGGTTCCCGTGACTCGGAACACGCGCATGTAGTCGGTCCCCGCAGGCAGACACATGTTCCCAACGTAGGCGGCGAACAAGCTGATCACGAGCGAATACACGAACCATTGCGCGAGCGACTTGCCGATGGCCATCGACCCATTGGGCAAGATCGTCGCCATTCCGACTGGTCCGCGCTGCCACTTCGCCAGCATCTCGGGCGTTCCGCACTCCTTCATGCTCTCCGCGTACGGAAAACGGTACGAGCCCGGCTGCACGCCGGCTTTGCGCAGAGCCTCGAGTACGGCGTCTTCTTGAGGCAATTTCACGTGATCGTGCTTGTGCAGCCCGCTCGCCATGTGGATCACGGAACTAGCAACAAAAACGAATACTGCGGAAAGCAGAATTGGAAGCCACAGCGAAGTCAGGGGAACGATGGGCATGTTTTTCCTTGGAAATGGTGCGATCCCTCGCCGCGCAGAGGATAGACAATTGGGACCCGCCGCGAGAGCCCTGGGGTGCTCGGTAGGGGCTGCCGAGCGGAGTTCTGGCCGAACCTTTGTGAAAAGCCTCGCAGGAACTGGGGACTTCCCGCCCGCATCGCAAGCGGGCGAGACCGATGGCCCTCTCCCGCCGGCCAAGCAACGAGTAACCTAGATACCTCCCCTGCTTTCCACAGGACCAGCTCGCCCTTGTGCCCCCCCCCTCTTGCTTGAAGAACGCGCCATGCAGCACGTAAACCGTCGGAATGTCCCTTCGTCTTGGTCACGGCTGCGCACCTGGGGCGCTTCCCCCATTGCGGCGATCACGGGTTTGGTCGTCCTAGGCAGCGATGCCAGCGCTCAGTCGAGTTTCACGCACTGGGAAACACCGCACGTCAACCCGCTGGCATTGACCAGTGACGGCACGCGACTCCTTGCCGTCAACACCGCCGATGATCGGCTGCTGGTCTACGACTTGAGCGGACCGCTTCCGCAGCCGATCGCAGCGATTGCGGTCGGCCTCGATCCGGTCAGCGTGCGCCCGCGTACGAATCAGGAAGTCTGGGTCGTCAACCACGTGTCCGATTCGGTCAGCATCGTCGACCTGGCGAGCGCCCGCGTCGTTGCCACTCTCGACACGGACGACGAACCGTGCGACGTCGTGTTCGCCGGTTCGCCGCAGCGTGCCTTCGTTTCGTGCAGCCAAGCCAACACGGTGCTCGTGTTCGATCCAGCAAATCTCTCGGCAGCGCCGACCAAACTCCAAATTCTGGGCGAGGATCCGCGCGCGCTCGCCGTCAGCCCTGACGGCCAGACCGTCTACGCCGCCATCTTCGAGTCCGGCAACTCCTCCACGGTCTTGGGCGGCGGCATTGTCACCAACATCTCATTCCCTCCTAACGTGGTCTCGGACCCCAGCGGCCCCTACGGCGGCGTCAATCCGCCGCCCAACAGCGGTACCAGCTTCGTTCCGCCCAAGAATCCGAACACTCCAACCGCCCCCAAGGTCTCGCTGATCGTCAAGAAGAACGCCCAAGGGGCGTGGATGGACGACAACAGCCACGACTGGACCGCCTTCGTCAGCGGCCCGCAGGCCGCAAAGTCCGGTCGGCCGGTGGGCTGGGACCTGTACGACCACGACGTGGCGGTGATCGATGCCAATTCGCTCGCGCTGAGCTACGTCCCGCGTCTCATGAATCTGTGCATGGCCCTCTCGGTCAATCCCGCGAGCGGAGAAGTCACGGTAGTCGGCACGGACGCGACCAACGAGAGGCGTTTCGAGCCCAACGTGAATGGACGCTTCTTGCGCGTCCAATTCGCGCGCACCAATGCGACCTCGGCGCTTTCGATCTCCGATCTCAACCAACACCTCGACTACAGCCAGTCCACGCTTGTGCAAAGCGAGCGCAACAAGTCCCTGGGCGATCCGCGCGGCATCGTTTGGAATGCCGCCGGAACCAAGGCCTATGTCACCGGCATGGGCTCCAACAACGTGATCGTGGTGGACCAAACCGGCCAGCGCGTCGGTCTCAAGCCCACGATCGAAGTCGGCGAGGGCCCTACGGGCCTGGTGCTATCCGAGGCCAAGAATCGCCTGTACGTGCTCGACAAGTTCGAGGGCGCAATCTCCGTGGTCGACACGCTCCAAGAGCGCGAAATCGCGCGCGTGGCCTTCTACGACCCGACTCCGGTCGCGATCAAGGCGGGTCGCAAGCACCTGTACGACACGCACAAGAGCTCCGGCCTAGGTCACATCGCCTGCGCCTCGTGCCACGCCGACGCGCGCTTCGATCGCTTGGGTTGGGACCTGGGTGATCCCGCCGGTGCGATGAAACTCACCACCGGCTCCAACCTGGGCGGCAATGTCCCGGGGCTCAACACCGGGTTCCAACCTTGGCACCCGATGAAGGGGCCCATGACGACACAAACGCTCCAAGACATCATCGGCCATGAACCACTGCATTGGCGCGGCGATCGCGCTGGCCTGGAGGAATTCAACCCGGCTTTCGTGGGCCTTCAGGGCGACGACGTCCAGTTGACGCCCCAGGAAATGCAGGAGTTCGAGAACTTCCTTGCGAGCGTGTTCTATCCGCCCAATCCCTTCCGCAACCTCGACAACTCGCTGCCGACCAACCTGCCCCTGAACGGTCACTACACCAGCGGCCGCTTTGCACCCGCGGGCCAGCCCCTGCCAAATGGCAATGCGCAAAACGCCCTCGCCCTGTACCGCGCGCCCAATTTGCTCGATAGCGGAACGCTGGCTTGTGCCGCGTGCCACACGCTGCCAACGGGCATCGGCACGGACTACCGCTTCCAGGGCGGGACTTTCGTGCCCATCGCGCCCGGGCCCAACGGCGAGCGTCACCACGCGTTGATTTCCCAAGACGGCACGACCAACGTCACCATCAAGACGGCCCAACTGCGCAACCTGTACGAGAAAGTCGGCTTCGAAGCGACCCAACAAAAGAACCTGGCCGGCTTCGGTTTCCTGCACGACGGCAGCGTCGATTCCCTGTCGCGCTTCCTGAGTTCGCCCGTGTTCCAAGTGCAAAGCGACCAACAGGTGGCGGACTTGGTCGCGTTCATGCTGGCGTTCTCCGGTTCCGAACTGCCGAGCGGATCGACGACCAACATCCAGGAGCCCCCGGGCACTGCCAGCAAGGACACCCACGCCGCGGTAGGAACCCAGACCACGCTGGTTGACGCGGCCAACGCAGCGCCGAGCCAATTGGCCTTGATCGCGACGCTCGAGCAATTCGCTACCGCCAACAAGCTTGGACTGGTGGTCAAGGGACGCTTCGGCGGCCTGGCTCGCGGCTGGCAATACGTATCCGCCAGCTCGACCTACCAATCCGATCGCGTCAGCGAAACGCACACGCCGGCCCAACTGCTCGCCCTGGCCCAATCGGGCGGCGAATTGACGTTCACGGCCGTGCCCAAGGGCAGCGAAATGCGTATCGGCATCGACCGCGACCAAGACGGCTACTTGGATCGCGACGAAATCGACTTGGGTACGGATCCGGCCGATCCCGATTCCAAACCGGGCGGCTGCACGAAGTCACCGCCCTCGCCGCCGCGCAATCTGGCTGCGACAGCGTTCGCGAACCAGCTAAATCTCTCGTGGTCCGACCTCTCCCCGAACGAGGATGGGTTCCAAATCGAGCGTTCCCCCGCCGGTGCGAACGCCTGGGTTCTGTTGTCGACCCAGCCGGCGGATGCAACCGCCTGGCCTGACACGACCGTGAGTTGCGGCCAGAGCTACGACTACCGCGTCAGCGCGTTCAATTGCGCCGGTTCGGTGGGCTGGTCCTTTGCTCCCGCGGATGCTCCGGCCTGCTGTCCGCCGCCGACGAACTACTGCAGCGCCAACCCCAATTCGACCGGTCAACCTTGCAGCATGTCGAGCACGGGCACGACCAGCATCGCGGCCAACGGGTTCGGCCTCGGCGCCAGCTAGGGCGTTCCGGGCGCCTCGTGCCTCTTCTTCTACGGCCCGTCGCAGGTCAACCTGCCGTTCGGCAACGGATTCCTGTGCGTCGGCGCCGGCGCCACCGGTCACATGCGACTGGGCCCGCCGCAAGTCTTCGATTCGAACGGGTCTTCGACGCGCGTCATCGATTTCACCGCGCCCACCCAGCCGAACGGCCAAATCACCGCGGGCTCCACCTGGAACTTCCAGGTCTGGTACCACGACGCCCAAGGCACGCCGACGACGGTCAACCTGTCGGACGCACTGAACGCGACGTTCTGTCCGTAAGTCGGTCGACATCGAAGGCAGAGCGGCGGCGCCCGGAGCATCTCCGGACGCCGCCGCGTTCCTTAGCCGATTGCTCGGCCAGCATGCAGGGTCAACTAGTCGTGCACGCCTTGCAGGTTCGAAATCAGGATCGCTCCGGCGTTAGGCCCTCCTGCGGGGATGTAGATGCTTTGCTCCGCGAAGGAGGCCGGCCCGACTGACAAAGCGGTGCTGGGCGCAATGATGACCGAGATGGCGTGCGCCGTGCCGTCGAACAAGGAGATGAACGGCACGCGGAGTAGCCCGCCGGCCACCCAGCTGAACAGACCGTTTCCCCCAACGGGATCAAGCCACACCCACTCGAATGGCGCGAGGACCCCAGGAATGCCAGTCAGCCACGGATCATTGGTGGGAATAATCCCGGATCCCATGGGAGGGGGAGGGGTAGCGCCCACAGAGCCCGGGAATTGACTGTAGCTCGTTTGGGGAACCTGGTTGACGGCCTGTACTGCGTGGAAGTCCTGTGCCGCCACCGGACCCGACGAGGGATATAGGAGCACCCGGAAGCCCAGACCGGCGAAGGATCCAAACGGACCGCCCGGCGTCGAGTGCACGATGCTGTCGTTCGCCATCGCACAGTCGATCAAGATCGCAGTCTCGTCGTAACCGATATCGATCGTCTGAACGCCGGGCAGTGCTGCCAACGCGGAGGATTCGATGCGCAAGTTGCCCCAACCTTCCCCGTCCATGTCGAAGCTGGATTGGGGCGAGCAGGCCAAGTCAGTGTGCACCGTGCCGTTGACGGCTGCGAAAGTGCCAGCAGCATCCGGAGAGGATCCCAGATCGACCAGCCACGAGTCGTGCAGGATGCGCCAGTCGCGGCCGTGGGTGTATGGAATTCCCCCGCCGGTCAAAGTGGTCAGAGTCTCGCCGACGAAAACCGGGTCGATTCCGCCGGTCAAGGCATTGGGATTGCCAGGGCCGCCGGCGAAAATCACCGGGGTGGGGTCACCGGCGCCCGCAGCGACGTTCGAGCACAAGGTCAGTCCGTTAGGACTCGCGACCGGAGCAGATCCGCCGAACGCGCCCGGATCGAATGCATTGGTCGGGCCGGCAACGGTACCGACGGCGACCGTCGTATCCCCAGCATCGATACCCAAGAACGCGAAGGGCGGCGT
>JAKFYL010000039.1 GCA_021730845.1 Planctomycetota bacterium
GTGTTCCGCTCGCTGGCCGCCTCCAGCTGCACATCCGTCAAGCCTCCAGCGTTCGGGATCGGTACCCACTCGCCTTGCAGCGAACCGTTCTGAAAGGTCGTCTCGCTGTTGTTGGCGGGGACCAGCGAGCGGAACACATACAGGGTCCCGCCGACCAAGCCGTTGCGTTGCAGGGTTGTGGCTCCAGCTGCCCCGCTCTTCACACCGACGTACATGTAGAGCTGGCTATTGCTGGACGCAGGATTCTGGCTGGCTGGACCATCTTCCATGGACATGGCCACGGTGTAGGTGTTGGGAGTGGGTCGCCCGGGCTGGATCAGGGTGTTCTCCCAAGCAAAGGCTCCCAGATCCGTCAGGGCGTGGGCCTCGCCGTCGAAGATCGCGACGGAGAGTCCGCCGAGCGGGTGGAAGGTGCTACCAGCGTTCGATTCCTCGTTGGCGAAGTAGATCGGTCGGTCGAATCCCTCGCGAAGTCCTGCCAGGGAACCTGAGCAAAAGCGACCAAATCCGGGAGTCGAATTGGTCTCGTCCGCAGCGGGTCCGATGAGCTGGTCGTCGATGTACACGCTGTCGTAGGCACGATCTGCGCTGCGAATGACGCCGTTGGCGTCGAGCAGAGCCTTGGTGACGAACGCTCCGCGGGTGCGAGGAGCTCCGACGAAGGGCTCGGAGAGCGTGGTATTGGTCAGTTCGTGGCTGATGTACACCTCCAAGAGTCCATCCTGATTCAAGTGCGCTCCCAGACCGTCGGGAATGCCGATCATTTGATACTGCTTGGTGGGATCGCTCGTCAGACGTACCCGGTCGGCGACGCTCCACAACGGGGTGACGTCGTAGGACGTTGACAGGGAAACCGCGTAGGGCGGGATCGAGGTGAGTTCGCTGCGTACGGCCGCGACTCCGATCGCTGCGGCAGCGACGGAAGTGACCGTCAGGGTCACGTATTGCTTGCTGGTCATTTTCATGGTTGTCTTCGGTTCACTAGCTTGCTTTGAATCGGGGGATCGCACTCAGCGAGTGCGAGGAGATGCGAAGCAGCGTGGACCGTGAGCGCAAACGGATGACGCGCCAGCGATCAATCCTTGGTGAAGATCCGATCGCCGATCAGGAGCGCGACAGGCCGTTTGTAAAGTTCCGAGGCGCTGCGTGAAGGCGCTTTGATCGCAAGCACAAGTGACTGCAAAGTTCGCGTCCATACTCGCGCGCTGCATCTCATTCTTGCGCGGCGCACGAGGTCGGACTCGGCTGCGAGTCTCTTTGCTTCAACGCGACGATTTGCGCGTTCGGGCGCAAGCTGCTGCGCGCAGCCTGGGCGCAGGCCCTACGGTCCATGCCAAGCGCACCCAAGAACCGCGAGTCATGGCCTGATGCGCGCAGACCGTCGACTACGAGTCGGACATGCGCCCAGCAGCCTATGGAAGGGACGGACCGGAGCGGAATCTACAGACGGATTTGCGCGATATCAGCGCGGGCCTGGCTGCACCCCATCAGATGAGGCGCACACAATCTTCATGCAACCTTGAACGGAAACGAATCTGCCTTCCCTGACCAAATTTCTTCGGTGCGCCTGCGCGCGCGCACTAGCAGCAAAGAAATGGTTCCTCAACCGGACAAGAATCGCATAGCTCCTCTGCCAGGGCTTCGGAGGCGGCGTCGAAGCCATCGGCCCAATCGTCCAGGTCTAGGGACCCGTGGCCGTCGTACTGGGAACTCGCCCCGACGGTCGAACCATCGGAACATGTGACTTCCACTTCGAAATGGCTGACGACGTCGAATGGACCGCTGCCGTCGCGTACGTTGCCGACGTGGTTGAAGCTATGGGTGCAGTCGGAGTCCTCGGCTTCGGGAATCGTCTGGCAGTGGCAATTGTCGTGGGGTATGTAGCCGGCGGGGACCTTTAGGCCGTCGAGTGCCGTACAGATTGGACAACTGTCACCCGTAGCTTGGAAGATGTGATCGGTGTCTGCCATGGTCGAACTCCACTACTTGGGATCATTGCTTGCCGCGATCCATTGCTTGATCGTCTTGTCCACCAACTGCACCGTCGGCGCACGGCCGGCAACCTTGCTCCATACGGCGAGCTTGCGTGCCCTGCAAGAAATCTGGCGCGCGGAGAAATGTGTCTTCTTCCACACGCCTGCGTCCATGCTCAGGTCATCTCGAATGGCGAGTCCCGCTGGCAATTGCGATTTCTGAATGCGGTAGACGCGCACGACGAAACAGCCGGCGCTGAAATCCAGGAAGCGCGACGCGGCGCGCGCATCTCCGTTGGCATAAAAACTCACCACCCGCAAAATGTCCTTCGGTTCGGGTGGGCTGTTTTGAACATCCGTCGTCACGGGGGCGGAACCCAGGCTTGGCAGCAAGTCGCCGTGCAGGGCCGACAGCGGTTGCAATGCCGCCTGGCTCGCCGGCATCTTGAAACGCTGACCAACGAGCGCGGACGATGGGAACGCCTTGATCTGCTTGAAGATTTTGGCTCCGGCGCTTGGATGCTCGATGGCCACGGTGTAGCGCACTCCCAGCGTCATTCCAATCAGGCGAAAGCGACCACGAGCATCCGTCAATCCCGATTGCCCGCCTGCCGTGACCGTAGCGCCTTGGATCGCGGTTCCAGCGCTCGACACCACGGTGCCGTTGATCACGCCGGTGTGGCGAAGGTGTTGGGCGCTCATCAACCAGGCCACGAGCGTTTTCGTGTCCGCGGAAACCGGAGCTCCTCCCAGAACGGTGTGCAACTGATCGAGGGTGCGTGAGCAGACCTCGTCCAGCGACTCGGTGCCAGTGGCCACCAGCAGCCCAACTGCAGTGGGTGTGATCGTCTCTATCTCGAGCAAGCGCGAAAAGCTCTGCCAGCGCCTGATCTCGGCCAAGCTAATGCTGGGCAGCCGAGCGCGCAGTCCTTGGCGATTCGTGCGGTTCAAATCCGCGCTGGTGAACAACCCAATATTGCGCAGCGCGCTGGCCGCCGCCGCCGAGAGAGTCGGTATGTCCGCGACGTCGATGGGCGTAGACATCCTTCATGCTCCCGGGGAATACGGCAACGCAATCTCCAAGCCACGCACTCGCTGGGTCGATGGGTAACTTACATCAATCTGCCACTCGGCGCCAGTTGCATCTGCGACGTCCAGCGGGTGGGCTGACGGGTGGCCCTAGATATGCGCAGCGCGTGCAAGTCGGAAAGTACGCCCCGCACCGAGCGCGCGATCGCTAACCCCCTGCTCCACGTATGTACCAGATGGAAACTTGTAGGCCGTAGCGCTTGGCTGCGAGAGAGCGGTTGGTCCCATGCCAGCTTTGGGGATGAACGTGGGCTTCCATCAGCATCGGCTCGCCGTCTCGCAAGCCGGGTTCGAAGCGTTGCAGCAGAGTTCCATGCCTATCGCAGCAACGTGCTCGTGGATCCGATCACCCGCCAGTTCGATGGTCGAATCGGCTATCCGGCCAGGCGGGCGCTTGGCGAGTTCGGGCGTACGGACGGTGGGATGGCTTTAGCCGCCAGCGTCACCGCCAAGTGGAAGGGAATTCGCTAGATCGGCCCTTGGACGTGCTCCAAGCCCGAGAAACCGCGCCCGCTATAGGGGCCACTTGGCATCCGTCATGTTGCCGTAATCCGCGCGCCCAGGAGTGGAGTAGCTTCTAGAGGTAGAGGTCGCCCTGGACCCGTGCGCGCCCACCGGTGTGGGGGCGCTGGCCGTCTGGGCCCCGGATAAGGATCTTCGTGGAGACGATTCGATGATCAAATCAAGTCTGGTTGGTTCAGCGTTGTTGGCGGCGTTGCTGGCCTGGCAACCGGCGGCGCAAGGGCCCTTTCATGAGTTGGGCGGCGAACGCATCTACATCGACTACAACGCGACAGCCGACGAAGGCGCTGTCGTGGTGGTCGCGGAGTCCAGCGGCGTCGGCATGAGCCGAGCCGACGTCTACTCACCTTTGGACCAGGCAGTGCTACGGATCGGTGGCCCGACCAACTTCGAAGTCGGTGTCAATCGCATCGAAATCGAATCCGCCGAGGGGGAACTGGCGTCGATTCTCGAGCACTTTCCCCAAGGCACGTACTCCATTCGATCGCGCACGCTGGACGGCGGGTTTGCGAGTGGAACGGCAGAGTTCTCCCACGAGCTTCTCGCGCCCCCGAGCATCGTGTACCCGCGCGACGGGATGATCAATATTCCCAGCTCGGGGTTCGTGGTGCAGTGGACCGCCGTACAGGGCGCCGAGGGCTACGAGGTCATCATGGAACAAGGCGATAGTGATGGGCTGTCCGTCACTGTGCCGGCCGGGCAAACCGAATTCCAAATCCCAGCGGGAGTTCTCATTTCCGGCATGCGCACGATCTTGGAGATCGTTGCCATCGCTCCCAATGGCAACCGCACCGCAGCGGAAGTCGAGTTCGCGGTCCTGTAGTCGCGCGCAGCGGGACTCGAGTTCGCTCAGAGTTGCTGGACCCTGCAAGTGCCGGGTTCCGCGAGGGATGTGGGGTTTGCTGCGCCGGATCCTAGAGCGGGCGCCTTGCCTCCAAGACACAAGAGGCCGGATCCCTGAAGGAGATCCGGCCGGGGAGAGATTGCTACTTCCCCACCGTACGCCTTGCGCACGGCAGTCCTGGGCCAAGCAAGTGCGTCAGTTGTGGCTGAAAGAGATCAGTTCGTTGCGCGACCCAGAAGTCCCGCTGATTTCTAGAACCCGGCCCACGCCTGGGTAGTAGTACTTGAGCTCGAACTTTCCGGGCTCCAAAGGCGAGGAGTCTTCGGTTTCCAGGCAATTGACGAAATGCCCGTATGGAACGTCCACGGTGGCGTTGAGTTTTTCGATTTCGAATACGTCCTCGGCTTCGTTGATCAGGAACTCTTGCCGATAAAAGTCATCGACCTTGGGAACTCCGGGCATGACGATGCCGGGCTTGGCTCCGTCGACGCCCGATGTCCACGAGCCGCCAATGGAGACGATTTCGCCGTCTTCGTAATCGAGCGCGAGTTCGCCGAAGTACCAGACGTTTCCATGCTTGTCTTGGGCGAACCAATCGACCGTGTCTTCGACCAACTCGCCGTCTAAGGAAACCACATCGCGCACGATCGTGCATTCGACCCCCAGAATCTCCTTGGTTTGCGCGAGTACGGTGACGTCGGTGGTTTCGATGCCGGAGCCAGTCACCTTCTTGTAGACCCAGTGATTGCCGACAGCCAATGGCAAGTAGGGATTGTCGATGCCGTCGACGAAATCCTGCGGGTCGATCTCGGGGTCATAGATCCCGTGTCCGATCTCACTGCAGACTTCCAAACGTGCCTTCCGCTGATCCTTGCATTCGGAAATGGCTTCGGACAAGGACGACAGGGCTTCGAAGTCGCACTGCGCGCGCTCTGCGGTTGTAGGCAGGTTGGAGCAATTGGCGCGCTGGTTGTAGTAGTCGGCCATGGCCTGCTTGAGGCAAGCTTGGTAGGCCTCGTTGGCGGTATCTTTGCACGGACTTCCAGAGCTGGCGGAAGGGATCGCGGGCACAAAGGTTGGAGCGGCAGTTGGCGCAAAGTGCCAAGCCGCGACAGGCAGCAATGTGGAGGCCAGGTAGATGGGTTTGAAGATCATGGTGGGTCTCTAGGATGGTTAGGAAGGTGAACGCGCCGTGCGACCCGGGTTGGGGCGCATCAAACGCGAACCTATGCAGCCTGGATCCACTTGGCGCACAATGCATGTCCGTGAAATGACGCGCCACGGTTGTGAGTCGATGCGATCGCGGGCGCACGCAATCCCACGGTCGGCGTAATGCAGGCGTCATGTGCGCGCCGGCGCCCGGCCTGTCTCGAGCCGCAGTCTTCGCGCCGTAGGCCCTAGAACTTCATTGATCCTGCTTGCGCGGGCGTGATTTGCCGCCGAATATGGATCTTCGCCCGCGCCACCGGTTCCACCATGCGCATCTTGATCATCGAAGACTCCGCCACGCTGCGCGACTCGCTGCAAAAAGGCTTGATGCGCGAGGGGTTTGCCGTCGATGCGGCCGGCGACGGCGAAAGCGGCCTGTCCTTGGCGCGCAACAATCCCTACGACGTGCTGGTATTGGACTGGATGTTGCCCAAACTAGATGGCCTGGGCGTGCTGCAAGGACTGGCAGCCAAGTCCGAACGGCCGCATGTCTTGGTTCTCACGGCGCGCGACCGCGTCGAAGATCGCGTCTTGGGCCTGAATGAAGGCGCGGACGACTACCTCGTCAAACCGTTTGCTTTCGACGAGCTGCTTGCGCGCCTGCATGCCCTCGTTCGTAGACGCTACGGCGAGCGCAAGAACATCATCCACCTGGGAAATTTGGAACTGGATGTCGTCGCCCGCAGGGCTACTTGCAGCGGCAGCTTGGTCGATCTAACGGCGCGCGAGTTCGCCCTGCTCGAGTATTTGGCCTTGCGCAAGGGTCAGACCGTCAGCCGCGAGGAGATCGAAGACCACATTTACGGCGTCAACAAATTGCCCTCCAGCAATGCAGTGGACTCGGCCGTATGCGCCCTGCGGTCCAAGCTGGGCAGCGCGGGGCGAGATCTGATCAAGACCAAGCGCGGAATGGGCTACGTGCTGGACGAGCCCGCAGCTTGAAGTCTATTCGTTCCTTCCTGTTGGCGCGCCTGCTGGGCGGCGCCTTGGCAGTCCTGGCGGTGGGGGCCGTGGTCATCTACTTGCAAATGACGCGTGCACTCAAGGCCCAGTACGACCAGGAACTGGGCGCGCGGCTGCGTGGTTTCGCCTCGATCCTATTCCAGTTCCAAGACCACGTGGAATTCGAGTTTTCCCAAGAGCTGATGCCCGAGTTCGATGCCGTGGAGTCCGGATCCAAGGCGGAACCGGACTACTTTGAGCTGCGTTTCGACGATGGGAAGTTGCTCGAGCGCTCCGACAGCTTGGGCGAAGGCTCCTTGGCCACGCCTTCCGGTTTGGAGCTCGATTCCGAGCCTGTGTTTTGGAGCGCGCCTTTGCCCGACGGTCGCCTGGGGCGTTTCGCGGCCCAGAAAATCACGGTTCACCATGTGCGCCCCGAAGAGGGGCCTGGGCGGCCCAAGGCACGCGTCGTGCAGATTGTGCTGGCCCACGGGCGCGAGAGTTTGCTGCAGGCCGAGCGCAAACTCTTGGCGGCCTGCTTGGCTGGAGGGGGTGCGTTGCTCTTGTTGCTGTTCGCTTCGGCGTCCTTGGCGGTGCGATCGGGCCTGGCTCCTGCGCGACGCTTGGCCGCCACAATGGACAAGATTCGGATCGATCAATTGCCCAAGAACTTGGACGTCGGCCCCTTGCCGCACGAGCTGGCACCGGTCGGCGACAAGCTGGACGCCCTGCTCAAGCGCACGGAACTGGCCTTTCAGCGCGAAAGGCGTTCCACCGCCGACATCGCCCACGAACTGCGCACTCCGATCAGTGAGCTGCTGACCTTGGCCGAAGTGGCGCTGCGCAGCCGCGACGACGAGCGCGCCACCAGGGAAGCGTTGGTCTCGGTGCGCGAAATCGTTTGGCGCATGGGCTGCTCGGTTTCGACTTTGCTCAAGCTGGCGCGCATCGAGATGGGAGCGGAAACGTTTGCGCGCAGTGCATTGGATCTTGGCGCGATTGTCGAGGGCTGCCTGCGCTCGAGCCGGCTCCAAGCGGGCGAGCGCGGGCTCGTGATCGACTGCCACTTGCCGGCCGTCGGCCCCGTGATCGGGGATGAGGAGGTCGTGCGCATCATCGCCTCGAATCTCTTGAGCAACGCGGTGCAGTACACACCTCGCGGAGGCACCGTGCGCTGCAAGGTCGAACAGGCTCCGCAGGCGACGAACGAGGCACCCTCCAACATCCGTTGGCGGCTGGTCGTAGAAAACCCGGCGGAGAACCTGGAAGCGAGCGATCTAAGAGCTTTGACTGAGCCTTTTTGGCGCAAGGACGGCGTGCGCGCGGATCGGGAACACGCCGGACTCGGCTTGTCCCTTTCACGCGCCCTGGCCGAGGCGTGCGAGTTGGCGCTGGGCTTCGAACTCAAGGACGGTCACTTGCGCGCCACGCTCGAGCCGCGCTGCGCGACGGTATGAGCGAGTGTTGCGCCGGATCTGACTTATGAGCCGGCCCAGGCACGTAGAAGTCGACTCGGCAAACAAAGATCTCGTCTCATCGTTGCCAAAGGCCGAATTGGACATCGCCAAGGAAGTAGATTGCCCAAGTGCCAGTGTCGCCTTGTGGCGTGGGGGGATACGCAACGACTGCACCGGCGGCTTGCGCCTGATGCATCGCGTTGGCGATGTCTTTCACTTCCAAGTACGTCCGGATGATCGGCTGTTCGTGCTCAGCCAGCGGGGCTCGCACCCCGACCAGGCTGCCGTCCTTGGCTCTTGCCACGCGCGCTTGTCCAAGGTCGGCTACCGGCAGACCGAAGGAAAGCCCATGCACTTGCTCCAAGGCGGCACACTGTGCCTCAACGTCGCGGCACACGACTTCCAGATAGTGCATGCGGGTTGTTGGCGTTTCGTTCCTGTCTGGCGTACCCGGCGTTCGGCAACCGGCTAGCAGAGCCAAGGCGGAGACGAGAACGTACGTTCGAGAGGTGGGGGCTTTCATGGACTGCGGCTCCTATCGTCAAGAACAGATCGGGAAGAATCGCCACTAGCCGGCGTGAATGCAAGCACGGATCGCCAGCCTATCGGCTCCTCAGTTTGCGAACGAGGTCAGCGAGCGCTTTCCAGTGACGCTCCGTCGCATACAGCATCAAGCTGCGTGTTGGGGGAAATCGTGCCCAAAACCGCGTCCGTCGCGGACGGTCGCGCAAGTTGCGCATGATTCGTGAACACAGCCACTCTTCATCGAAGCCAGCCCATTCGCCAGCTGCGCTCCAAAGATTGAGGAATACGACTGGAGCGACCTCGACGGCGTACACCTGGCGCAGTTCTTCGATCGTGAGATCGGAGGCCGCCAGGACTTGCGCAATGCGTTCCAAGTCTTCGGCGGCTCGTTCGGTGTCGAGCCAAAGCTCGGCCAGCGCAGACCACAGCGGTCGGCGCCTTTGAACCTGATCCTCATCGAGCATGGAATGGGGGAGCGCTGCAGGCGTTGGCGTGAGCCTACGGACTGGTCCAAGGACCAGCACGTGTCACGTTCACGAAGGACGTCCCGTCGAAGCGAAACAGTCCGCCGGAGAAGCCAAACCACAGCGTGCCGTGCCGGTCCTCGAGCATAGCCTGGACTCCAAACGTCGTGGTCAGCTCGGGCCGGTTGGTCTTGTTGTAAAGCGTGAACGGTCGGCCATGCTGCTCTTGCGACGGATCGAAGCAATACGCGCCGACGCGCACTGCGCCGATCCAGACTCGCCCAGCTCGGTCCAGGCAGAGGTTGTAGATGTCGTTGTCGGTGAGACCGGATTGCTCCGGGAACTGTGTGATCTTGCGGCGTCCAGGCGGCAAGGACGCCGACGGTTCGTAGCGGCTGAGGCCGCCCTCTGCGATCGACTCCGGGTGATCCGACGTGATCGACCCAAACCAGATATTGCCCGCGTGGTCCTCGACAATGTCTGCAACGTTGCTGCTGCACAGCCCGTCCTGTTTCGTGAAGGTCGCAAAGGGTGTGCTGCCTGCATCGAGCGCTGCTTTGGGATCGTATTTGCATGCGCCGTATCCATCCCGAGCGAACCAGATGTTCCCCTGGCGGTCCTCGAGCAAGTCCCAGACCTTGCCCGGCACGATCTTGTAGGACAGCCGTTCGAGCGTCGGGATAGGTAGCGGGAACGGCTCGAACCGCTCGCCGTCGAAGCGAAAAACCCCGGCACTGGTACCGGCCCAGATGCTGCCCTTCCGATCGACCAACAACTTGCAGCCCGCTCCGGGCAGACCGGCGGCGGGACCAAACCCGGTGAAGGGCTTTCCGCCCGCGACTTGCGCAATCGAAGCGTCGTACCGCGAGGCGCCCGTCTGCGTGCCGAACCACAGACGACCCTCGCGGTCCTCGGCGATGTCCGTGACCACGTCACCGATGAGGCCGTCTTCGATGGAGAAGTAGCGCAGCTCACCCTCTAGCGCAGGCTCGCTCGGGGGCGTGTAACAGGCTACGCCTTGCCCGTTCGTGCCGAACCAGAGTTTCCCGTGACGGTCCTCCAGCGCGGCGACGATATAGTCGGCTACCTGGGCCGCGTCGCTTTGTTGCTGCGATGTTACCGGGGAGGCGGCGGAGTCCTGCGCGTTGCAGGCAGCACAGACCAGAGCGAAGAGGATCGGTGTGTTCATTGCTGAGGTCACGGGCCCGGAGCTGCGCTTGGTTGAGGGCTAAGGCCCGGAGTCGCAACCGATTCTTGAATCATCGAGTATGGGGCAACGATTGCTCTCCACTGTCCAATACGCGCGGAGTGTGCTAGCGGGAGTCAGCTGGCGTTTCTATTGGAGACCAATCGATATGTTCGACGATGTCGTCAAATAGCGCGACGTACGCCTGAAATTCCGGCGGCGCATAGCGGCCATAGTCGGCGATCACGATCACGCCGCGCTCGCCCTCGAATGTGGCGGTGATCTCTTCGTCGTCTGTCCACGACGCGGCGTATCGGCCTTGGAGCGAAGTGAGGTCCGTGCGCGTGATATAGGAGCACAGCAAGGCATAGCTGTGCAAATCCATCACCGATTCGTGCCGTCCGTGCCGCGGCGCGTACTGTCCGCCGACATAGAACGCTTTTCCGCCGCGGTGGAACTCGACCTTGTAGTCCGGGCATGATCCAAAGCACCCCGATCGCTCGAGGGTCAACTTGTCGAATGGTTCGCGGTTCCAAAGCGCCGCCTCCTCCGCCTCGGAAAGAACAGTGCTGTTGACCGTAACAACGGGATAATCCTAGGAAGGCTGTGGCGTGTGCCCGGGCGAATGGCCACCCCTCGAGCAAGCCAGAAGCGCATGCAGCCCGGTGAGAACAAGGCACTGTGCAAGCCGTGTCGACCGATACTTCGAAAGGCTCATGGGGGTGGCACCCGGCATCAGGAGCACGGTAACAAGCCGCGGCTTGGCCGGCCGATTTGGACCCGCCAACATTCGCTATCTGTGCGATTCACCCCTTGGAGGTCACGCTACCGACGGCTAGATTGCGGATCACGAGGACTTCTACCATGAGCGCACCCGCAAATCCCCATCCTGATCGTCGAACCGTCATCGCGTCTTCCCTGGCCGGAACGGCCGCACTTGCGGCCAGCCGCGCGCTCGCGCAGGACGCGCCCGTGGGCGGGACCACGCCCGTGATCGAGCTCCCTGCCTTGCCGTATCCGCTGCAAGCTCTCGAACCTGTCATCAGCCAGCGCACGCTCGAGTTCCACTACGGCAAGCACCATCAGGGCTACGTCACCACTCTCAACGACCTCATCAAGGATTCGGATCTGGCGGGCAAGTCGCTCGAAGACATCATCGTTGCGGCCCAGGCCGACGCGAGCCGCGCCAAGATTTTCAACAACGCGGCCCAAATTTGGAATCACACCTTCTACTGGAACAGTCTCAAGCCCGGCGGTAGCCGACCCGAAGGCGCGCTGCTCAAGAAGATCGAAGCGTCTTTCAAGAACCTCGACGACTGCAAAGCGGCACTGTTGGACGCAGCCCTGACGCAGTTCGGTAGCGGCTGGGCTTGGCTGGTGCTCGAGGGCGAAGCACTGAAAATCGTCAAGACCAGCAATGCCGACCTGCCGATGGTCCACGGCCAAAAGGCGCTGCTGACGATCGACGTTTGGGAGCACGCCTACTACTTGGATCACCAAAACCAGCGCAAGGCCTATGCCCAAGCCGTCATCGACAAGCTGCTCAACTGGGAATTCGCGGCACGCAACGCCAGCTAGCAGCCTGTGGTGAAAGTCGCGTAGCGAGGCGAAGCGCACATTCGCCATGCAAGAAGCGCGACAGAGCGGCGGCGGAAGCGGCCTTCCTGGTCGCTGAGCACGACCCGACGAGCGCGACGCCGCAGGGCGAACGTGCGCGAAGCCGCAGTAGCCACTTTCACCACGGGCAGCTAGGTACTCCTGAGCCCGATGGGCAGATCGACGACTTGCCGATCGGAGGCCGTGGGCGAGCCACGCGATCCCTAGCGCGGCCAGACGTCGAAGGGCGGGGACCAGCCCAGAGGGCCGCCGGGCGCTG
>JAKFYL010000094.1 GCA_021730845.1 Planctomycetota bacterium
CCGCCCTCCATGTTGTTGTAGGCGCGGGCCAGGACGTCGTGCTGCTTTTGGACTCGATCACGCGCCTGGCCCGCGCCTACAACAACATGGAGGGCGGCAGTGGCCGCACCATGTCGGGCGGCCTGGACTCGCGCGCCATGGAGCGACCGCGGGCCTTTTTCGGGTCGGCGCGCAACACGGAAAAGGCCGGCAGCTTGACCATCCTGGGAACGACCTTGGTCGATACCGGCAGCCGGCTCGACCAGTTGGTGTTCGAGGAATTCAAGGGCACGGGCAACATGGAGTTGGTGCTCTCGCGCAAGCTGGCCGATCGCCGCATTTTCCCGGCCATCGACGTGGAGAAGTCGGGCACGCGCAAGGAAGAGAAATTGATCAGCGCGCGGCGCCTCAAGCAGATCCACATCCTGCGGCGTGTGCTGCTCAAGATGAACTTCGTCGAGGCCATGGAACTCCTGGTCGACAAGCTCGAAAACGTCGAGAAGACCGACGATTTCCTCAAGCGTTTCGAAGTCGATCCCGAGGCCTAGACCGCCTGATTCGCTAGAGGTCCTTTAGCGAGCCACGACATGGCCGATTCGACTGTGCGTTCGAAGGATTCGCCGGCAGCGCCGCCGAGAGAACAGGCGGGGGCCTCTTCTCTACTCGCCATTGTTCTGGGGCTGCTATTCCTGTGCCTGCGCGCCGCGCCCATCGATCACGGCGCGCCGCGCACCTACGTGCCCGACAGCCACGTCGTGCGCAGCGCGCTGGGCATGGCTCAAGATCAGGACTTGGTGCCGCCCGTGGGCAAGTATTCGTCCTATCCCTACTTGATGCCCTACCTGCTCTTGCCGGTGTTCGCGGCCCAGTACGCTGCCGGCAAGTACCAAGGCGAGTGGCAAGGACCGGGCGAGTTCGCCCTCAAGATCAAGCTCGACCCCAGCCGTGTGCACGTCAGCGCGCGCGCGGTCGTGGCTTGCCTAGGCGCGCTGGTGCCGTGGGTGGTCTTTCGCGCCGCGCGCGCTGCCGGCCTTGCCAGTGGAGCGTGGTTCGCCGCCTGGCTGAGCGGCACCGGTTTGTTGCTGGTGCAGTTTTCGACCCACGAACGCCCCTGGACCCTGGTGACCTTGTGCATGGCCCTGTGCGCACACGCTTGCATCGTGCACGCGCGCACGGCGTCCACGCGCTCGCTCCTGTGCGCGGCCGTTTGGGCGGGACTAGCCCTGGCGGCACACCAAGCGGGCGCCTTCGCCCTGGGAATGGTCGGACTTGCCTGGGCCGGCGCCGTGGCTTTTGGGCCCGAGCAGTCAGGCGTGGGCGCGCGGCGCGGCTTGTGGCCGAGCGTGGCAAGCGGCGCAGCCGCGGTGGCCGTATTCCTGTGCGTGGCGCTCTTGCTGGGACACGCGTACTACCTGCGCTACGGATCCGTCGAACAAACCGATGTCGTCGGAGGCGCGCGCGCCGCCAAGCATTTTTCGATTGGAGGCCAAGCGCTGAATGCCGGCTTTTCCTTCGATAGCGCCAGGCGCCTGTGCAAGGTCCTGGCCGGCTACGACAGCGTGCTCTGGGCGCTGGGGCTAGTTGGCTTGCTGCCTGCTCTGCGCCATCCCAGGTTGCGCGCCGTCACGCTGTTCGCCGTGCTGATGGGCCTGTTTTTCCTGTTCAGTCCCAGTGACCACGTGCGCTACTTCCTGCCAGTGAGCATGCTTGTGTGCTTGTCTGGAGGGCTGGTCGCGCAACGTCTTTGGACAATGCGCGGCGCCTTGCGCCCGGTATTGCTTGCCGTGCTGTTTCTTCCGGCTGTGCAGGCCGCGCGCATGGCATGGGTACTCGAGCGCCAAGACTCGCGCGCCCAAGCGGAAGTGCTGCTGGCCGGCCTGGAACCTGGCAGCGTGGTGGCGATCGACCACTACGGTCCCCACGTCGAGCTGAACCAAGCGGCGCTGGAGCGCCTAGAGACCCTGCGCGGCGAATTGCGTACGCGCGAAACTACGCGCTTGGAAATCCTCAAAGCGGGCGAAGACGCGCGGCAGCAATTCGGGTTGGCCCCGGGGGTCGACGCGTTCTTCGTCGAGGACCTGTTCGAAACCGATCCGGTCAGCTTGGAATACGTAGTCAGGCCGACCCACAAACACCTGGGCGAATCGCCGCGCGCTGTGCTTGCGAAATTGGGCGCAACCCACTTGCTATCCGTGTGTCGCCGCGGAAGCATCAACGAGCGCGCGCCGCTGGCCGAGCTGGTCCGGTCTGGAGAGCGCGTGCAAGTGATCTCGCCGGCGGATGGACCCGGACAGGTGGCGAGCAACGAGGCACCCAGGGAAGCCTTCTTGCCGACGGAAATGGACTTTCCGCTCACGGGCTTGTGGCAAGTCGAACGCCCGGGACCGTACCTGGAGCTGGTGCGCTTGCCCTAGCGAGCTTTCTAGCGCGAACCGCACACGCCAAGTCTCTTAGCATGACGAGAAACGTACCGGCGCGAAGTTGGCTGCTTGTAGGCGCAGGTCTCGTGCTGCTTGCTTGGTTGTGGCTGGACGGACGGCGCGACGAGAAGCGCATGCGCGAAACACACGGCCCCTTCGACGTGGCCGTAGCTTCCACGGAGCAGGACGCCGCAGCCCTCCCGCTGGGCGAGGCCTTGGAGGGAAAGCTGGAACTGACGCCCAAGGCGCGACGCTGGTACCTGCTCGAGGTACCACAAGACGCCAAGTCGCTGCGCCTATCGCTCAGCAGCCCGGAGGCGGACTTGGATCTGTTCGCCGCACGCGAAATGGTCGCGGATTTGCACACGGCTGCCTTTGGATCCGCCACCGAATGGGGCGACGAGCAGTTGTGGCTCTTTCGCTACGACAACGCCGCTGGATTGCAGCCGGGGACTTGGTTTGTGTGTGTGTCCAGTCCCTGGTCCGAGGAACCGCGCCAGGGATCCGAGCGCGTGGACGAAGCTCAATTCGAATTGCGCGCGGACGTAGCCGGCGCGCGCGTGGACGCGAGCCTGAAGCTAGGCCAGTCCATCGAAGTGTGGGTCGAACCGGACGCCGGCAGCTTTCACACGCTGGCCGTGGAAGTCGGGCAGGGGGTGCGAGAGCTACGCATCGACCTAGCGGAAACGGAAGCGGACTTGGACCTGTTCTTGCGTCCCGGGCAGCAGATTCTGGACGTGGACGCCAGTGTGCACTTTGCACAGAACCCGTGGGGCTGTGAATCGATCCTGGTCGAAGCGGCGCCGGGAACTGCGCTCGAGAGCGGCACGTGGTACGTGGACGTCGTCGATTGGATGGTTCCTGGCCTGTCCAGTCACGCGCGCGTCTTCGCCAGCAGCGACGGACAAGTGCCGGCGGACTTGGCTCGCTTGCCCGTCTTGCCTTCAAGCGCGGGACTGGGCGTGCCGCGCGCACAAATGGGGGCCGTATTCGAACTCATGCGCGGCCCGGACGTGGGCAGCGGCACCTGCATTTCGAAAACCGGTCTGATCCTCACCAATGCACATGTCGCCGGGCCGATCGGGTCCGAGGTCGTTCTATGCGCCAGCTGGGATCCGGGCCGACCGGCGGTCGAGTCCTTTCGATGCCGCGTCGTACACAGCGACATGGCGCTGGATCTAGCACTGGTTCAAATCGAGCGCGGCTTCCACGGCCAAGCGTTGCCCGAGGGATACACCTTTCCCGCGCTGACGCTCGAAACCGAGCGCGAGGCCCAGATCGGGGAGCCGCTGTGGCTGATCGGCTATCCCACGACCGGCGGTACGGGCAGCCGCGTCACGATTTCCGTCACCCGCGGCATCGTTTCCGGCTTCGTTGCCGATGGCAACGGCCGCGCGATCAAGACCGACGCCGTGATCGCGGGCGGCAATTCCGGCGGCGCAGCGCTCAACGAACGCGGGCACCTGATCGGTGTGCCCACGGCCTTGATCGAAAGCGGCAGTGGTAAGATCGGCTACGTTCAGCCGCTTTCCGCCGTGCCCGCGGAATGGCTCGCGGGGATCCTGCCGCGCTAGGGACGCGAGGAACTTCGGCCTTCGAATTAGCGAGTCGCCCCAAGCGCCTTCGTCGCGCGCTAGGAAGCGTGGATGATCTTGCAGTGAAGAGCGGATCCTAGCCTGGCTGCTTAACACGCAACGCTCCTGCTGGAATGCTTCTTGCCGATAATCCGGGTCCCCTGTTCGCCACCGCAAAGCCCTGTGCTGCGGGGATGTGCCTCGTAGAGGGCAAGTCCAAAAACGCAGCGCCCGCGCAACCATCGTCCCTGGGCACTAGCAGGGCAATCCGGTCGAGCGATTTCGCACGCCAGGCGTGCGGAACGTTTTTCCGGGAAGGGACCTTGACGCCCATCTGAGTTCGGCTAGCTTGAGATTGTATTGCGGTCGCCGCCCTGCCACTCCGGGCCCTTCGGCAGGGGGCTTTCCCAAGGGGCCCAAAGCACCTTTCGACGAGATAATTCCCGTGCTCAAAGTCGATTTAACGCACGCTCGCCCTGGACGCGGTTCTAGGCAACTGTCCCTCTCGCCCGCTCGCTCGGTCACTCGGTCACTCGGTCACTCGAACATGGCTGGGTGCCATCCTGTGCCTTGGAGCAGCGACGCCCTTTACCCCAGCCGCGATAGCGACACCCTTCATGCCTCAAGACTGCGGGGCCCTGTACCCAGCGTGGGTAAATCCAACTCACGGGAATGACACGACCGGGCAAGTTGGAAACCGCAGTCTGCCATTCAAGACGCTTCAGCTCGCCATCGACCGAGTGCAAGCGCACATCATGGCAAACGCCCCAGTCGTGTTCCCCGTCACAGAGTATGGGCAGGGAATCGTCTACGCGATGCCCGGCTTGTACGGAAGTCACTTCGTCGGTACCACGGAAATGGGCAGCGGCGATGTCCTTCCCATCAGGATGAAGGACCGCGTTCACGTTCAAGGACTGGGTGCACGGCGCTGCATCATCAGGGGCGATAACGTAGACGACAACGCTAGTATCTTTCGACCATGCATTCTCTCATCAGCTACGCCAACCATCGCATCAGGCGAACTGCTTGTCTCCTACACTAATTCAAGCCAGTACGAGGGGTTCCTCGCTCCTGACGGAACTGTTCACCCGCTCCCGTGGGCCTGTACTGGCGAGACGGCGGAGGCACTAGATGGCTTCACCTTCCAAGGAGGCGATGTCCAAGTAGCTTTCGAGAACGAAGCAGGAGCAGGATTTCCCGACGACAAGGATCGGATTTCCTACCCACTGTCCGGCCGTGTCAGCAACTGCCTTTTCGACATGCGGCATTGCATCGACCCCGAAGTCATTGGATTGCCGAATATTTCTGGGCCTACGATCGGCATCCTCGTCGCACCTCGTTTCATGGGGCCGTCGATTACCGGGAGCACAGCGAAATTCGGCTACCCGGAAATGAAGGTGCACATTCTCAACAACACCTTTGTGATGTGGGATGGCGATATGACTACGGCGGCAATCCAACCTGCAGTGGCAATCGTCGACGTAACGAACCCATTCGGTGCGGGCTTGCCACCATACGTAGACGACTGGGATCCGCAGCTCGGTATTCCAGAGCTTGCGTTGCGAGGACTTTCAAATCTTGGAATTCAAAACAACCTGATCCGGACACGTCCCGATAGCTTCGAGGGCGGAGCGCTTCGATATGCAGCTACACTAGGGATTGGTGAGAGCGACATGCTTGTTTCGAATGCCGGATTCGGGAATAGTTTTACGACCAATGCCTTCGCGATTGGCCGGATCGCGGCAGTCATGGCTACAGGGCCGAGTGGTCCACAAGGAACGGGTGATTGCACAATCACTGGCAGTTGGGGTGCCCAGTGTCCGGTACCGCCTTCCTTAGGCTCCCTTGGATCCATACCCCGGCTAAGGGCTGCCACCCCGACCGGCGACTTCAACCCGTATCCTGGCTTCGGTCCGGGTTGCGCATTCAATCTCTATTACAACAGTGGAGATCCCGATCCGGCTCCGGTGCCAGCTCTACCTCTGTACAACGGCGGAACTACCTCCGGAGAATTCGACCCGGTCTTTGTTGGAGAATCGCTCATCGCCGTAGGCGCCTCGGTGCAGACGAATTACCGAGACTTTCGCTTACTTCCTGGATCGCCGGCGCAGGACTTGGGGAGGGTTTTCGTGGTCAACCGATTTACGAATGGAGCAACCTATCGAGAAAGCAGTTGCCCAGGTGTGCAGTTCATGGACTGGGACGGGGAGGGCTACGGCAATCCGCGCGTGGTTGGACTGGTCGACATCGGTTTCGATGAGGTCCAGTTGTTTACTATGGCGGGTAGCTACGCGAACCACGACAACAGCCACAACAACCCTCCCCGGAACTCCAGTGGAGTTCCCGTGCTCAATCAGGCTGTGGGGATTGGACAGATCTGTCGTTTCGCTCTGTTCCCAAGGCTTGTGCCAGGAGTGAGTCCGTCGATAGACCTCTTTCAGAGTAGCGCCAGCTTTGCGCTGTTAGCGACGGAGCGTCCCGCCCTGCAGAGCCAATACGCAACTGGCTGGATCAATCCACCTGCGACTCTGGGCGCGCCGTCGGACCATACTGCCGTTAATACTCCGCCTCCGTTCCATCTGCAGTGGATCGATGACATGAGCATGCCGTTACCAATCCAACAAAGCTGGTCGACTATCTTTTCATTTGCGACAACAAAGCAACGAACGTTTTTTGGAAGCACGAATCAAACACAGGTGAGTTTCCTCTTGACGGAGATAATGCCACAAAACTGCTATAAAGACGACGACGAGGGAGCAAACTATGCCTCATGGTTCAACACCCAATTCAAGGTGACTGTTCCATCTCTTCCTGACAACAAAGTTTTCTACAGCAACTTGCAGGTGGAGTACCGTTAATGGACGCGATCCTGATCGAATTGCGTCGGAGAAGCAGGCTACTGTTTGCAATTATGTGCGCGCTTGCCGGGCTCGGCGGTGTTGCCTACGCGCAGGGAAGCGGCAAGGAATTTCTTTATTTCGACACCGCCGGCGGTGGGTTCTTGCACAAGATCGACCCTAAAACCGGCCTTCGAGTCGATGTGCAGTACGTTGCCTGGCAAGACCCTGTGTCGGTTGACAACTACTGCTCTTGGCGTGGCCGGCTTGTTGGTGTAGGCCGAATCCCGTCGATCAATCCATTGAACGAAGTATTGTACGCACGGAATGCTAGCGACGGGACATACACGGTGATCTCGTCGCTCAACAATTTTTTTATTTCACGTAACATCCTCGATGTGGACCCCACGACGGGCCGCATGTACGGAATCCTCGACCATAAGTTGTACGAAATCGATCCCCCGTCGGGGCGCCAATTCCTGATCGGACCAATTACTGGCGCGCCTCTTGCGGGAGCGTGGGCGATGGGAATATCACCAGAGGGCGTGTGCTACATTCCAAACAACGCTTCAAACTTCAATCGCATCGAGTATTTCGAATTAGATCTGCGAACCGCTCAAGCCACTTCAGTCGGTTCATTCCCGCTTGAGGTTGGGACGGCGGGAGACCTGGCCTTTGACGAAGAGGGTGCTTTGTGGATGTGTTATGCGGCAGCCAACAAGGGACGGAGCGGTCTGTACAAGATCGACTTTCGAACGATGACGATTAAAAAGATGTTTCCGGAGGAGATCACGCAGCTCGGTACGACAGGAGCACCGTCGGCAATTGCGTTCCTTAGGGACTCGGCTTGGCACCTGTACTGCAGTGGCAAGCCAAACTCGCTCGGTTGCACCCCGGAAGTTGCGTGTTCCGGCATCGCGAATCCGGGTGCTCGGCGCGGGTTCAAGATCTGGGCGACGAAGGTCCGCAACCAAAGCTCTGGTATCTTGCTCTACAGCATGGGGGGGCCAACGTCGCTGCCGTACTTGGGAGGCACCCTGTGCGTCACTGCTCCGTACGAGACGTCAGTCGTGGTCAATTCGGGCGGTTCTAGCGCTTCACAAGGGGACTGCTCCGGCCAGTGGGAAGTCGACTTCAATTCGATCATGTTCGCCACCGGCGGGCTTCCGGCGGGACACCATGTGCAGGCCCAATTCTTCGGCCGCGACCCGGGCCTTCCGCTCGGCGAAGCGTTCTCTTTCAGCAACGCGGTCGACTTCGAGTTGGTTCCATGAAAGCCGAACAGAATGAAGGGGTGCGCTCCATGCTTCCGAGCGTGGCTTTCCACGGCATGTTTATCGGCCGTGGTATCAAGGGGAGTATCGCTAATGGAGTCTCACAAGTTCCAATTGCGCCGTAGGAATATGGCGATGCTTGCAGCCATGTGCGCACTTGCCGCGCTTGGGGGCATTGCATCCGCGCAGGGAACAGGTAAGGAGTTCCTCTATTTTGATACCGCTGGAGGAGGGTTTCTGCACAAGATTGACCCCGAGACTGGCCTTCGAGTCGATGTTCAGTACGTTGCCTGGCAGGACCCTGTGTCGGTAGACAACTACTGCTCTTGGCGTGGCCGCCTTGTTGGCGTAGGGCGGATCCCGTCGATCAATCCACTTAACGAAGTAGTGTACGAGCGGAATGCTAGCGACGGGACATACACCGTGATCTCGTCGCTCAACGAATTTTATCCGTCGCGTAACATCATCGATATTGACCCAACGACGGGCCGCATGTACGGACTTTTCACGCACAGGTTGTACGAGATTGATCCTCCTTCCGGACGCCACTTCTTGATTGGGCCGCTGACTGGCATGCCGCTTGGGTTCGGTTGGGCGATGGGAATTTCACGGGAGGGAGTATGCTACGTACCCAATTTCGCGTCGAACTTTAATCGCATCGAGTTTTTCGAGCTAGATTTAAAAACCGCCCATGCCACTTCGGTGGGGTCATTCCCACTTGAGGTTGGGACGCCAGGGGACCTGGCCTTTGACGAAGGGGGTGCTTTGTGTATGTGCTACTCCGCAGCCAACGCGGGACGAAGCGGTCTGTACAAGATCGACTTTCGAACGATGACGATTGCAAAGATGTTTCCGGAGGAGATCACGCAGCTCGGTACGACAGGGGCACCGTCGGCAATTGCGTTCCTTAGGGACTCGGCCTGGCACCTGTACTGCACTGGCAAGCCAAACTCGCTCGGTTGCACCCCGGAGATTGCGTGTTCGGGCATTGCGAATCCGGGTGCTCGACGCGGGTTCAAAATCTGGGCCAAAAAGGTCCGCAACCAGAGCTCCGGGATCTTGCTCTACAGCATGGGGGGACCAACGTCGCTGCCGTACATGGGTGGCACCCTGTGCGTCACTGCTCCGTACCAGACGTCAGCCGTGGTCCATTCGGGGGGTACTAGCGCTTCACAAGGGGACTGCACCGGCCAGTGGGAAGTCGACTTCAATTCGATCATGTTCGCCACTGGTGGGCTTCCGGCGGGTCACCATGTGCAGGCCCAGTTCTTCGGCCGCGACCCGGGCCTTCCGCCCGGCGAAGCGTTCTCTTTCAGCAACGCGGTCGACTTCGAGTTGGTTCCATGAAGGTCGAGCAGAATGAAGGAGTGCGCTCCATGCCGCCTAGCGTGGTTTGCCACGGCGAATGGGCCTATCGAGGTATCGATTGATTTGCAACCACGCCCGGGACCTCGCTGCAGCGCCAGAATTTTCCTCCGGGTCAATCGCCCCGCTCTTCTAGAGATCCCTACTTGGGCTTGTCGCCGGCCGGCAGCTTGGCGCGCAAGTCCTTGGCCGCTTGTGCGTCGCCGCAGGCTTCCTCGCAGCGCGCCAGGGCTTCGACCGCATTGGGCAGGCTCTTTTGGTCGCCCAGGGTCTGGGTCAGGGCTAGCCATTCGCGCGCGGCCGCGCGGGCGCGCTCGGGCTGCTTGGAGCGTTCGCAAACGCTGACCAGGGCGGCGACGCACTCGCGCTGCGCGCCGATGAGTCCGAGGTCGCGGTAGAGAATGCTGGCCTTGGAAAGTTGGCTGGCGGCCTTGGTGTCTTGCTTGGATCCCGCCAGGGCTAGCCCCTCTGCCGCCAGTCCCATGCTGTAGCCCCACCAATCGCCCAGTGGCAAGGCCAAATCGGCGCACTCGCGGGCCTTGTCGGCCGCGACGGCGTGATCCCCTTTCTTCAGTGCGCCGCGCGCGGCTCCGTGGGCCGCTTGGCCCTTGCGGAAGTTCGCTTTCTGCTCGTCGTTCCAGCCCACGAAACTGCTGGTGTAGTCCAAGAAGATCGGTGTGGCGAAGGTCTCCGAGGCCAGCTTCGCGCCCCACAAAGCACGAAGGTGCATCTGCCGAATCTGTGCTTCGTCTGCTTTGGCGCCGTCCTTCTCCCAGGCCGCCAGGGCGCCCTCCAAGTCCGCGTCGATCGTGCCCAGCACCTCGAACGGATGATCGCGCCACAGTTTCGTGCAAGACGCGGCGTCGTTCTTGCCTGCGTACTCGACAAAGCGCGCGCGCACGTCGACTTCACCTTGGGAAACAAGCGGGGCCGGCTGGGCGAGCAGAGCGAGGATGAGGGTGTTCAGCATGGTTGGTTCGAAGGATTTTTTTAGAAAGCGAATGCAGTATGCGCGAGCAACTGTCCGGAAGGAAGCCGGCGCCTAGCTAAGCTCGCGGGGCCGTATTCAGATGCTGGAAAGCGTAGAACAGCGCCAGGGCCGTAAATGCATCTTGGATGCGGCCGCTGGCGAGCAGGGCCATGACTTCGCTCTTTTCGAAACGGCGCGCGAAGATGCGTTCGGATGGGTCCAGATCCAAGGTCGCTTGCTGGGTGCATCCCAGTGCGAGAAATGTCCGCACGTAGTGGGGGCTGATGCCGTTGACCGGAAAGAAACCCGGCAACTCCACTAGCGTCGAGCCCGTGCAGCCCGCTTCTTCGCGCAGTTCGCGGTGCGCTGCATCCAAGGGGCTCTCGCCGGCGCCGATGCGACCAGCGGGGACTTCCCAGTGGGTACGTCCGTGGGGATAGCGGTACTGGCCGATGAGCACGACGCCTCCGTCGGCGAGCATGGGTACGACCACGACCGCGTCGGGGATCTCGAACACGTGGTACTCCTGCGGCGTGCCGTCGGCCAGTTCGACCATGTCGCGGCGCAGACCGCACCAATGGGAGTCGTACAAGCGCTCGCTCGAAAGCACTCCAAAGGGGGGAAACGGCGCGGGATCGGCCGGCGCCAAGTCGCTCGTGCGCGCGGGCGCATGGCTACTGCTTGCGTGCGGACCGCGCGTATGCGGGCCCGGGGGGGGCACGGGGGCGTTCATGGGCGCGCCAGCTCTAGGCGTGATTTCCGCCGCCGGCGCCCGGCCACAGGCTGCGCCAATTCTTGTTGTGCCCCGTGGGCTCCTTGCCAGCCAAGCGTTCGAGCACGGCGGGAGCAACTCGCAGGTCTTCCAGCGCTGTCTCCGCCAAGGCTTGGCCGCAAGCTTCCACAATGGAATCCGCGTCCAAGTGGTGCATCTGATAGACCTGATCCGGGCGCCCGCACTTGCTGAATTTGCGCACGGCCAGCGTGATCTGTTTGACGCCCACGATGGAGCCGATGTTGTCGAGCAGTCCAGCTTCGCCGTCGCACACGGCTACGATAGGCACGCGGCGGCAGGCTAGGCCGATCAGGCCCGCGTGGCTGTCCACGGCGCCTTCGACTGCGTGCAAATCGCCGCTGATTTGCAGGTGCTCGCATAGGTGACTGTAGCCCGATTTCTCGCCCAGGATGCCCACCAAGAGTTCCGGGGAACTCACGGTGATGACATTGGCGAAGATGCCGCGCCCCTGCAGCTTACGCGACGCCTCGACTGCTTCAACCGCCAGGCAACCCATGGCGAATACGTGCACGACGTTGTCGCCCGGCTCATAGCCCGCGTAGCCGCGCCAATCGACCAAGTAATATCCGCCCGCCAGGCAATCTTCGCGCAGGCGCACGAACAGTTCTTCGTCGGTCAAACGATCCAGGCTGCTTTCGTCGGTCGCCGCGGGCCAACTTTCGTCGGCGCTGGCGGGCTTGAGCGGACCCGGCAGCGCGCGTTTGGACGAAGCATGCCGGCGCACGCTTTCCAGCAACAGCTTCTGCGGA
>JAKFYL010000087.1 GCA_021730845.1 Planctomycetota bacterium
GAGCATCAACGTTCGCATCTGGTCGGGCTCGCCCATGGGCGGCGGTACCGTTGTTGCTGGCGACACGACCACGAACCGCTTGACCAGCGCTACCTTCTCGGGCGTATATCGCGTTACGCCGACCACGCTCACCAACACCCAGCGTCCGATCATGGATTGCACGGTAGACATGAGCTGGGTCCCCGTCCTTGCCCCTGGCACCTACTACGTGGACGTGCAGACCGGTGGCACCTTGGCTTCCGGCCCCTGGGCCCCTCCGACCGCGCCGGCGCAACAGGGGGGACCGCTAACGGACAACGGCGAGCAATTCGACGGCACCAATTTGGTGTGGGTTCTTACGCAAGACACTACCGCTCTGGTGCCGCAAGACTTCCCTTTCACGCTGGCTGGTGACGACGGCGCTTCGACCTGCCCGACGCCCACGGCCTACTGCACGAACCTGATTTCCTCCAGCGGTTGCGTCCCCACGATCAGCGCCACGGGCGTGGCTAGCCTGGCCAATCCCAGCGGCTTCAGCGTCATTGGAAGCAACGTGGAAGACAACAAGAACGGCCTCATCTTCTTCGGCACGACGGGACAAAACAACGCGCCCTTCTTCGGCGGCACGCTGTGCGTCGCAGCCCCCCTGCAGCGTCTGCCTGTGCAGAACTCGGGCGGTGCGGGTACTTGCCTCGGCGTGATGAGCAACACGCTTGCTGACTACATCGCACACCCCAGCGGTGTGGTGGTTCTCGGCGCGGTGGTCGACACCCAAGTGTGGTTCCGCGACCCGAGCGCGGCCCTGACCGTCGGCCTCACCGGCGGCCTCGAGTTCACGGTTTGCCCGTGATAGCGGCAGATCCGTCAAGCACTAGCTGACGGATCGCGCTGCGCTGACATTTCGAGGCCGGTTGCCCTTGGGGCAGCCGGCCTCGATCCTTTTGGTGTGCACCCCTGAGCCCCTTGCGCGTTGCTGGCGAATGTTCACTCGCACTGCGCGCGTTGCGGGGTCTGTCCGAAGCCCGCGGCGTTGCTCCGACTGCTTGCAGCGGATCGCGTGTTTGGCGTGCTTGAGAGACTTGAAGTCGGGTCGTCGAACGAAGACCCGATCGCGCTGCTCGAGCGCGCGCAGCTTCATCCACGAAGCCACTCGGAGCAGAAATTCCTCGGCCGCCTCGCGCGCCGGGCAGGCAACTGTGGAGCAAAGGCGCGATTGCTATGCCAAGCGAAGCGTCGGGGCGCTTCGGGGGTATTGGCAAGTAGACGACTTTCCGTCACGCCGCGGACAGGTCCCCCGCGCCTCAAGGTGGTCTTTCGTATCCTCCGAGACCTGAAATCCCCGCCAATTTGGAGCTTGGTTTCCTAATCCTTCCGGCGCTCCTCAAGAGAAGCCATCAGGATCAACCTCCGAGTTCACACATCATGCCCATCCACAGATCTCTAGCCTTGCTTTCTGCCTCTTCCCTGCTCGCTGGATCAGCACTCGCGCTTGCGAACGACACTTCCAATAGGCCGGCCATCGGACGTCCGTCGGTTGGGATTCCCTACACGGGCACCACGGCTGCGCCGTTCCTGTACTCGAACGGAACCTTCATCACGGGCACGGGCAACGGTGCAGGTGGGGCCAACACCAGCGAGATCAGTGCCGGCTACTTCATCTACGGATTCGGCCACGAAGTGAGCGCGGGTTCCCGCGTTGCTGACAACTTCACGGTTCCCGCAGGCTCGACTTGGGATCTGACCGACATGCACTGGTTCGCGTATCAGACGGGTTCCACCACGGTTCCAACGTTTACGAGCATCAATGTCCGCATCTGGTCCGGATCCCCGCTTGGCGGTGGAACGGTCCTCGCCGGTGACACGACCACGAACCGCTTGACCAGCGCTGCCTGGACAGGCGTCTATCGCGTCATGTCCACCACGCTCACCAATACCGCGCGTCCGATCATGGATTGCACGGTAGACATGACCTGGGTTCCCGTTCTTCCGCCGGGCACCTACTACGTGGACGTTCAGTCCGGTGGCACCTTGGCTTTCGGCACCTTTGCCCCTCCAACCGCCCCGCCGCAGCAGATGGGACCGCTAACGGACAATGGCGAGCAATTCGACGGCACCGCTTGGAGTTTTACGTCTGGCTCTGGCGTGCCCCAAGACTTCCCCTTCACGTTGTCTGGCGATGCTTGCCCGCCGAGCACGACCTATTGCACGAACCTGGTTTCCTCCAACGGTTGCCTTCCCGCGATCGGTTCCTCGGGCGTGGCCAGCTTGGCCACTCCCGCCGGATTCACCGTCTCGTGCACCGCCATGGAAGACAACAAGAACGGCATTCTCTTCTTCGGCTTCGGACAGAACACCCTTCCTTTCTTCGGTGGCACGCTGTGCGTCATGCCCACGCTCTACCGACTGCCGGTGCAAAATTCAGGCGGGACCGCTTTCTGCACGGGCTCGATGAGCAACACACTGGCTGACTACTTGGCGCACCCGGGTGGTGGATCTCTGGTCATCGCTGGCGCGGTGGTCAACAGCCAAGGATGGTTCCGCGACCCGGGCGCGGTACTGACCGTCGGCCTCACCGGTGGTCTCGAGTTCACGGTCTGCCCTTAATGAACGTGGATCCGTCAAGCCGTAGTTGACGGATCGCGCTGTGCCAACCATTCGAGGCTGGCTGCACTGGCGGCAGTCGGCCTCAATCCTTTACGTTCTCATGAGCCCCTGGTAGTCCGTGGTGAAAGTAGCTACTGCGGCTTTGCGCGCGATCACCTTACGGCGTCGCGCTCGTCGGGTCGTGCTCAGCGGCCAGGAAGGCCGCTGCCGCCGCCCCGGTGTCGCGCTCCTTGCAGGGCGAACGCGCGCTTCGCCTCGCTACGCGACTTTCACCACGGACAGCTAGCGCTTTGCCGGCGAACGTACCCACGCCATGCGCGTGCTGCGGGGCCTGCCCGAAGCCCGAGCGTTGCGCCGACTACTTGCGGCGGATTGTGCGTTTGGCGTGCTTGAGAGACTTGAAATCCGGTCGTCGCACGAAGATCTGATCGCGCTGCTCGAGCGCGCGCAGCTTCATCTGCGAAGCCACCTGATGCAGCAATTCCTCGGCCGCCTTGCGCGCCTTAGAGCGATCAGCGTGTTCGCTCACGATCGTGCGTGAAAAGTGCGGCTCGGCACCGATCAATCCGTCCCACTGCGCATGCACGACATGCCATTGGTCGGAAGTAAGTGCGGGCGCTTGGTGCTTGCTCAGCGTGTCTTGAATCATGATCGAATATCCGGTCGGCGAACTGCGGTATCTGCGGCGGAAGGGCCGGTGTTTGGATGCTTCGCTGCTGCGAGCGCCAAAGTGTCGGCTGGGGTCGCGAGCGGTGCCTCTGGCGCAGCGGGCGCGACCGGGGGCAACTGCCCGCTGTCCTGCGGCACCTGGCTCGGGTGTGCCGCTGCGTATGCCTTGCGTTCGGCGCGCTCCATGCGCCGGTATTCCTTGTCTTGCCGTCTTTCCTGCAATCGGCGCTCGCGTTGACGCTTGGAGCTGGTTTCCATGAAGGTCCTCCGGCGATGCTCGCAAGTTGGTCGGTTGGGCCGAATCCTCTTGCCGAGCTGTGCAGGAAGACGAGGAACGCGCACAGCTTTCTGCCGCGCGGAGCAACGTGAACCCAAGATCGTAGCACGTCAGGCCCGCAATTCATGAGTAACGTGCGGAATTCGGCGGTCTGAAGCGAAGAAAGGCCTTTTCCGTGCGGCAATTCCGCAGTTTGGATCAGGCTGCCCAGGGCCCAAGCGCGTGCAAGCCTCGTCCCCGATGACGCATCCAAGGGCACTCACGCAGGGGTCGCTGTCCATCCACCAGCACGAGCGGCCAGCTCGTGGCAATGAGCCGCGAGCTGGCCGCGTGGAAAACTTGGCCTAAGGGAAACCCGTACGACAGTGCCGCGCACGGGCCCTCAAACCAGCCCTACGGGCAAATCGTAAATCGCAATCCGTTCGCAAGCCCCACGGTTTGCGGCGCGGCCGAGTCGCGGAACCACACTTGGGCATCCACAACCGTGCCGCTGCCCAAGAGGCCGCCGCCGGAGGGGTGCGTCAGCATGCTCGCCAGCGTGTAGCTCAAGCTGCCGCTGCATGTACCGGCGCCGCCCGTGTTCCCCACGGCCATGCGGTACAGGGGAGCGTTCACGCACAGCGTGCCCCCAAAGAACGGTGAGCTGGCTTGACCCGTCGTGCCAAAGAACAACAGGCCGTTGACTCCGGCTTCCAAGTTGGAAGCGGAGGCTGTGAAGGAGCCGGCGCTGGACAGAGACGGAAGGCCCGTTGCACCCATAGCTGGAACACAGCCGCTGGAGGAAACCAGGGACGTGCAGTAGGTGGTAGCGGACGTGCAAGAAACTGGATCCACCCCGGTGACCCATAGACCGAAGTCTGCGTTCACCCCGGAGACATCCGGGCGGATATCGGTGTTGACGTCCGAGCCAATGACCTGGATCGTCCAGGTGCCTGCGGCCGGGTTTTGCACGAATACGTTTTCGACCGTGTCCTTGGTATTGGCCGAGCCGCCGCTCGTGGACCAATTGCCCACGTTCAGGCCGTTGTTGCCCCAATAGATGGTTCCGCCGGGGGAGGTGACTTTGAGGGTCAAATCGTTCTTGCGGTGCTGGGTCGTCGAGACGGTGCCGCCCGGCTCGCGATACACCATGGTGGCTTTGAGTTCGGTTTCGCCCGCGGACACGGGCAGCGTGTAGGTGACGGTCTCCAAGTTGTCGACGGGCTCCGTTTGATTGATCCAGAACGTCTTGGTGCGCCGCGTGTACAGGCGGTCGACGTCCGCCAAACCCCAGCCTTGGTGGGTGCGCGTCAAATTGTGATTTGCGCCCGTGAAGGGGTAGGACTTTCCGGTGTTGACCAGGGCCGCCTTGGCCAGGGTGAAGTGCGGCCGGCTGGCGAACACGGTCGCGCCGGTGGGATTGCCGAAAACGCCGTTGTGCCAGAGTTGATAGAACAAACCGAAATGGCCAACGGTGCAAGGAGTCGCACTGCTCGTACCGCTGAAATTCCCGTAGGCGGTGTTGGAGCCGCTGGCTGGTGCCCACACGCTGTCGTAGAAGTGCGACAGGTCGGGCTTCAAACGTCCGTCTTGCGCGGGACCGATCGAGGCGCCGCCCCAGGTGTCATCGGCGGTCGTGAGCGTGTTGTTGTGCACGATGCCGCCCACCGAGACGATGTTCTTGGCCCAAGCTTCCGGGCGTGAGTTCTGCGATCCCGCGTTCGACTGGGACTGGGTGATCAATAGGTCGGTAGCCATGATGATGTCGTCCATCAGGGCCGATTCCGTGCCGTAAGCCGTGGTCAGGGGCGAGCCCCAGGAGTTGGTTTGGAACACGGCTTGGTAGGGGAACAGGGGATCGACGAGTTCCAGCGAGTGTGCGAAGCGGTCGCCGAGCGTTTCGTACGAGGACGCGATGCCGTACCCCATGGGCAACAAGCCTTTGCCGACGGCTTGGCCGGTGCCGTTGCCAAAGACGATCCCATAGACCTGGGTTCCATGGGATGTGCTGCCATTGCCGCCGTGCATATGCACGCCGCCGTCGTGCTGGAAGTCCACGTGGGTGGTCCATACGCCGCTATCCAGGACCTCGCCGCGCACTCCTTGGCCTTGAAAACCGGTCGCGGTTTGGAGCGCGTTGGCGCCGCTGATTTGACGCACGATATCCAAGTCGGCTTCTGGCGCGCCCCAGCGGTCGATCGCACTGACTTGGTCGAGTTCGGCGACCGCGCGTAGGCCAAGCGGGCTCAAGGTGGCGCGCATCAAGCGACCGTGCGGCGACATCAGTTCGACGACGCCACCGACTTGCGCGATGCGCGCGGCGACGGCGGCTTTTTGCTCCAATCCAGCCTTGAACACTTGCACGTTGTAGGTGGCCGAACCGGGGACCGAGCCCAAGCCGAGCGCGTTGAGCAACGCAGGCTCGAGCTTGTACTCGGGGTGGAAGGGCCCCACCCAGCGCACGAAGGGCAGCGCGGCAGCAGCTTGAGCTGCTTCCGGCGATAGGTGTACGAGGAATGCGTGGTTGCCCACATGGTCGTAGATCTCACCTGACAGCGCGTCGAGTGCCTCACTGTATTCGGCCAGCGGCTGGGTCCAGAACTGGACCACGAAAGCGCGCTCACTGGACCGCAATTTGGACTCCGAGAAATCGGGCGCGGCCTTCAAAGGATCGAATGTCGCTCGCCGGAAAAGCAGCTCGTAGGAAGTCTCGCGCTGGGTGGCGAGTGTCTTACCGTCCAAGGAAATCGCGTAGTGAGCGACGCCGTTTTGGGTCCAAGTGGCCGTCCAAACCGTACCGCTGATATGGGTCCATTGCGCGGCGGGCGTCAGGCTCACCAACGATTCGGGAGTGCGCTCGGATTGCGACAAGGACCAACCGCTAGGGGCCAGGGCCAGGGCAGCGAAAAGGGCTAGTGATTCACGCAGCATGGGACCTCTTCTGGAAGAGTTGGGGTCGGGAGAGATTGGGTCGGAAGGCGTACGCGGAACTGGTTGTGTCCGCTTCTTTTCGAGACTAACACGGTTGCCCGCGTTTCGCTCGGCCATTTGGAAGGGTTGGATGGGACCTGCGGTCGAGCCGCAGGCGTATGCTGGGCGCCCCTATGCCCCCAGCCGCTCCATCCCAATCCACCATGATGGCGCGGGGATCTCGAGCCGCCGGCCCGGGGGCCCGGCACGGTGGGGCGCCGGTCAGCCTGCTCGTTGCGCTGCTGTGCCTCTTGTGGGGCAGCACTTGGATCGTGATCCAAGGCGGTTTGCGCGACACGCCGCCGTTTCTGTCCGCGGGCCTGCGCTTCGCCATCGCGGGATCGTTCATGGCTCTGATTGCCAGGCGCTATGCCCAACGTGAAGGTGGCAACGCACCGCCGCTGCGCCTCGTGCTTGCGCTGGGATTGCTCAATTTCGGCGTGTCCTACGGCGTGGTGTACCGCACCGAGACGTTGTTGCCATCGGGGCTGACCAGCCTCTTGTGGGCTGTGTTCCCGATCTTCACGGCGGTGCTATCGGTATGGATGCTGCCGGGTGAGCGTCTCGGCGCCCGCCAGTGGCTGGGCCTGTTTCTGGGGCTGGCCGGCACAGGTGTGCTCTTGGGTTTGGATGTGAGCCGCCTGGGCTCGCAAGCGGTGCAGTACGCGCTGGTGCTCCTGGTGAGTCCGCTCGTGTCCGCCTACGGCAATTTGCTCGTCAAGCGCCAAGGCGCGGCAGTCAGTTCCTTGTTGCTCAACCGCAACGCGATGTTCGTTGGATCGGCGGGACTGCTAGCGACATCGATGGCTTTGGAGGATTGGAGCAAAGCTCGCTTCACCTTGTCCGCGGTGGGTGCGATTTTGTATCTGGCCGTCTTTGGAACGGTGGTGACTTTCGGCGTCTACTACTGGCTGCTGCGGCGCGTATCGGCCCACAAGCTGGCGCTGATTTCTTACGTTACGCCGGCGATCGCTCTGGCATTGGGAGCCTTGGTCGGCCGCGAACCACTGCGCCTGACCATGTTGCTGGGGGCAGCGATGATCTTGTGTGGCGTGGTGTTGGTGGTGCGAAAAACGAGGCTCCCCGCTAACGCAGCCAAGTGAGGAGCACGGCTCGTGCTTGCCCTGCGCCATGGCCCTGCCTCGGTCACTCGAATTCCGGCCGCAGCAGCACCAACGCGTCGCCCACCGCCCCGTCGCCGCCGTCATCGACCATCAAGCTCAACTCTTGGCCTCCCCGCGTGTCGACTTGTAGGGAAATCGCAGGCTCGCCGCCGCGCACGGTAGTTCGTAGGACGCTGCGCCCGTCAACCAGGAATTCCAGCCCGATCACACCATTCCTGGGCGCGTCCTCGAAGGGGTAGGTTTGCGCGCGAGCGCGCAAGGCGCGCGTGGTTCCCGCGAGTTTCCAGTGGATCGCGGTCGGTCCGTTCGCGTCGATGCGCACGACGAAACGCGGCGCGTCCGCCGGATCCGGGAAGGGCTCAAAGGAGCCGCTGTGCACTCGCACCAGCGCCTCGGATCCACCGAGCGTACCGCGGTAGTCGTCGATGCGAGCGGACCGAGGTAGAAAGTCATCCGCTGGCGCGCTTGCGAATGCCTGCGCCGTATCGGGATCGAGTCTCAAGTACGGCAAGAGCGCTTTGCCGAGCACCGTGAACACGACCTGATTGCCGCGCGCATTCCAGTGCGCGAGCAACTCCGGCGCGCCGCCATACATTTCGAAGGGGTCGATCCCGCGCCTTTTGCACTCATCCAAAATGCCTTCTCGCAGCACCAGGCATGGAACACCCAGTCGCTGCGCCTGCGCGATCAAGAGCGGCTCGCGCCATCCGCTGCTCGCAGGGTCCATCAGCGAGGGATAGTCGTGGAACAGGACCAAGACGAGTTGCAATTGGCGATCTGCCACAACGGCTGCCAGACGTTCTACCAGCGCCGTCGCCATGGCTTGGCTCTCGCTGTCGCGCTGCCGCTGTCTGCGCGCCCGCCAAGACTTGAATTGGTTCGGAACCTGATACCCGAGCCAAGCAGCCAAGAGGCTGGAACGGCCCAGCGGCCCGCCGCCGGCGAAAAACTGCGCCGGGCTCGGGACCGGTTCGACGTGCGGATCGATCGAGCCGTTGACGAGCTTCATTTGAGGCCGGGGAAAGGCGGCAACGCGCAGCATGGCACGATCGAAGTCGTCGTCGATCATGATTGCGACGACGACCAAAGGCTTTTTGTCCGTGTATTGGTCGATCGTACGATCCAGCAAGAGGAGCATCTGGTCGACGCCGTACCCTCGCGCGCCAAAGTTCAATAGGCTCACATGCGGCGAGAGCAGCGAGAGTCGCATGAGTTCCTGCCAACATTCCTCGGGCGCGGTCATGCACTCGGTGTAGGAGTCTCCAAACATCAAGATCGGATGTTTGCCGGGCGGCAGATCCCCTTCGACATGGCGCAATCTCACGCCGTCCACTGCCCCTGGCAGCCACCCTAGAACGGCGTGGTGATTGGTCGTCTCTCGGCGGGCGCTGCCTTCTGCGCCAAAGGCATGGACGATCCAGTAATTGTCGTCGAATCGAAAATCTCCCCATTGGCCGGGCCGACTCAAGCGGGCTAGACCTGGCGTAGCTCGACCCCATGTCGTGAACACCGCGCAGCGCAGGCAGACTTCGGCAGCCACCAACGTCGCCGCCAAAGATCCCAGGGCCACCGCTAGGCGCTTGCGCCAGGTCAGACGAATGCGCGTCTTTGGCGCGATGTGCGACAGCGGGTCGAGAGGGAGTGTACTCATAGGGAACTTTGAGTGGCCTCGCCACTTGCATCATGCCACACACTCCGCGCTTGGAGGCGCCCGGGTCAGCCCCGAGAAACGGTCCCATGGAAACCGCGCGCCAGCGCTGCGCGTTTGGAATTGGGCCGGATCGCTGCCGCGGTGTGCCGTGGGGGGATCGGATCCTTGCTAGGCCTGGGCCCAATGCGGAGCGTTCGTCTCCGCGTGCGGCGGAGGCCTTGGGGGGAACTTGCTCTTGATCGACCCTTGGGTCGCTTGGGCCCGGTTGCCTGGTAGTCACTGTCCCTTCCTGGGTGGCACCCCGCGGCAGCACCGGCACTTTCCGACATCCAACCGCTACCGCGGGGCCATCTGATCCCTGGGCCCCGCGCGTACACTGGTCGAGCGATCCGCTTCGAGCCGGATGGCGACCATGGATTCACGGCCCTGTCCCGCAGCCTTCGTTCCGTCAGCGCCCGCTTGGTTCCGCGCCTTGAAAGCGGCGCTTCCCAGCACTGGACCGCGGCCTTGCGCGAAGTTTCCGTGCGCGTGATCTTGGTGCGTCACGGGCAGAGCGCGAGCAATGCTGGTCTAGCCTCGCAGCATCCGGCGACGATTCCGCTCACCGAACTGGGACAAGCGCAGGCACTGCATGTCGCACGCGAACTCGACCAGGAACCGGACCTCATCGTGAGCTCGCACTACTTGCGCGCCAAGGCCACTGCCGGCCCGCTGATCGCGCGCTATCCTGCGACGCGCGTCGAGGAGTGGCCCGTGCACGAATTCACCTTTCTGCCACACCAGGCCTACGACGGAACGACCACCAGCGAGCGCCGCGCCGCCGTTCAGGCCTACTGGCAAGCGGCGAAACCTCACCGGGTCATCGGCGAGGGGGCAGAGTCGTTCGCCGCGTTCGTGCAACGCGTCCATTCCGTGCGCAAGCGGCTCGAGGCCCACCAGGGCGGCCTCGTAGTCGTGTTTTCGCACAAGAAGTTTCTATCCTGCCTGCTGTGGACCTGGCTCGTGGGGCCGCTGGACGTGAGCTCCAAGCGCATGGGCCGTTTTCACGGTTTCGACCGCGGACTTGGCCTCGGCAACGCGGCGCGCATCGAAGTGCGCCTTGGAACCAGCGTTTGCATCTCGGGCATCGCCCCGTGTCCCCTGGTCGATACGGAAGTCGAGGACGCGCCGTGAAAGTCGGATACGTGCTCAAGGTCTTCCCGCGCTTGTCGCAGACCTTCATCGTCAACGAATTGCGTGCCCACGAAGCGGCCGGTCAAGAGCTGGTGCTCTTTTCCTTGCGCCACCCCAAGGCCAGCGACCAGGGCATCGTCGTCCCGCCGCTTGGGTGCGAGATCGTGCAGCTAGACGGCCCCGATCAGGAACTCGCCGCTCGCTTGGCCCGTTCCGCGACCGAGCGCGGCGTGACCCATCTCCACGCACATTTCGCCAAGCTGGCTACGCAGGTTGCGCGCCAAGCTGCGCAGCTGGCCCGAATCTCGTTCTCTTTCACGGCGCATGCGCGCGACATATTCGAAGCCAGCGTCGACGAACGTGCCCTGGCCCAAGCGATGCAGTTGGCCTCGGCCGTGGTGACCATAAGTCAGTGCAACGTCGACTACTTGGAGCGTACATTCGGACGTCGCCCTACGTTGGTCTACAACGGGCTGCCCCTGGAACGACTGAGCTTCGAAGCGCCACAGGGCAACAGTCGCGTTCTATTGGCCGTCGGCCGGTTGATCGAAAAGAAGGGCTTTGCACACCTGGTGGATGCGTGCCTTGTCCTGGCACAACGCAAGTTGGATTTCGCCTGTGAAATCATCGGCGACGGCCCGCTCGCACCGGCTCTGGAGGCGCATATCGCGCGGCTTGGTCTTTCCGCACGCGTAAAACTGCTGGGCGCCCTTTCCCAGGAGCAGGTGCTGGCGCACATGCGCCGCGCCGCGTTGCTCGCCGTTCCGTGCGTCGTGGCCCAAGACGGAGATCGCGACGGCCTGCCCACGGTGTTGCTGGAAGCCATGGCGGTCGGAACCCCGTGCGTTGCCACGGACGTCACTGGGATTCCTGAGGCCCTGACTCACGAGCAAACAGGCCTGGCCGTAGCCCAGGCGGATGCGCGTGCATTGGCCGATGCTTGCCAGCGTTTGCTCGAGGACCCGGAGCTGGCGTGCGCGCTCGCCGTGCGCGCACGCCAGCACGTCGAAGCGCGCTTTTCGAGCGCGGCGAATTCCGCGCTACTGCGCCAAGCGTGGCGCCAGCGGGGTGCGCGCATCGTCTTTCGAGTGCACAACCGCCGCGGCCTCGGTCATTGGATGCGCAGCCAGAACATCGCGCGCGAGATCTTGGCCTTGGCGCCGGATACCCAGGTGCGCTTTTTCGCTCGCAGCCGCCCCGCGCTCGGCCATGACGATGCGCGCCTGATCACGCACGTCGCAAAGGACCAGGGGAGCATGCATACCCTGCCCGCGGAGCTCGTGTCCTTTGCGCCGCACGTGATCGTCGACGACACGATCGTGCCTGGTCCAGAGCAGCCCCAGGGCGCGCGCAGCGTGTACGTCATGCGCCGCTGCGCGAGCGAACAACAAGCGCGCGTCTTTGTCGCCCCGTCCCTCCAAAGCGTGGATCGCA
>JAKFYL010000200.1 GCA_021730845.1 Planctomycetota bacterium
GGGGGCCGGCGAAAGGGGCAAGCGGCGAAGGCGAGAGCAACGAGAATGGGGGGCGGGATTGTAGCGCAATGGCTCTTGGGGCTTTGCGCTCCGACGTGCAGCTCGCGGCCTCGACCAGCTCAGCGCTTGCGCGCGATCACTTCCGCCACGGTGGGTGTGACGCACGAGCGACTAGGCCTTTGCGACGAGTCGTCCAGCAGCCTGCGCGCGGCAGTGACTTCGGTAGGCGAAATGAGGCCCAGCGCCTCGACCTTGGGCAAGTAGTCGCGCATGAACTCCTGGATCCAACGCCATTCCAAGGAACCGGGCGGCCCGCAGCGCGCCTTGGGAGCCATGTACTCCAGGTCCAGACCGCAGCGCTCGAGCATGGGTGGCAAGCGCTCCACCACGTCGATCGTGGCCTGGGCGGCGAGCCAACTGTTCAGGCAAGCCTCGACCGCCCGGTCGAAAGCCGCCTGGCGCGGAATGAGCTTCATGGCGCCCCAGTCCAGATACTCCTGCAGCACGAAACACCCTCCCGGTCGCAAGGCGCGGGCCACTTTCTCGACCACGATCGACGCATCTGGCAGCCAGCACAGCAGCCAGCGCGAGTACGCCACGTCCAGCGAGCTATTCGGCACTGCGAGATCCTGGGCCGGCCCGCGGCTGACGCTCAAGTGATCGAGTCGTTCTGCAGCGGCCCGCTCCTGTAGGTAGTGCAAGAAAGCCGCGCTCTGATCGCGCGCGATCACGCTGCCAGTGGGGCCGACCGTGCGCGCCAGCTCGATCGAAGTGAAGCCCGGTCCGCAGCCCAAGTCGAGCACGGTCTGCCCGCGGCCAAGGCCCGCGCGCTCCCATAGCGCCTGAGTCTGGCTGGCCCACACCGTGTGCTGGAATTCCAAGCGCGCCAATTCGGCGCGGTCGCAGCCCAGCACGTATTCCTTCTCGACCATTTCCTGGGCAGTGTAGCGCGCGCCTTACGAAAGAGCCTGGCTAGCATGCAGGCGCGGTCTAAGCCGTCTTGCGCATCTTGCGCATTGCGAGGCTAGGATTGTGGGCGGACATGAAGGCGAAGCAGGCGGTTTCCAAACTCCGGGTAGTCCCTGCCAAGGCATCCGCCAACGCGGACGCCAAGCCCCCGGCCCAAGCAAGCGTTGAAGTCCGCGCGGGTGTGCTCGCGCAACTGCGCTACTTCTACAAGCGCAACGGGTACGCGCGCTTCCTCAAGACCGATCGCGTCGAAAAGGAAGGTTTCCAGCAGTACAAGAAGGGCGATGAGATTCGCCTCGTGGCGCGGTCGACCGTTGAACTCGTGCTGATTCGGCGCCTGCTTTCCGAAGCGGATTTTCAAATCGGCCGGCCCTTCGCCAAGGGTCGGCAGTGGCGCCAACCCATCTACGGACGCCCGCAGGTCGCGCGCTTCTTGGAACTCATGGGCGACTAGCGCTCGCGCGCCCCTTCCTTCACGACTGCCGACGAATGGCTGCCAAGCGCCGCTGGCACCAAACTGTGCGCGGCACGAGGGGCGCCACTGGCGCGATCTCGAATGCGGCAATTATTCGCGCGGCCACGCAAACAAACGCGCCCTGGCCTGCGTAGACCTGGCTACCCCCAACACGAGCCAATTGCCTATGTCAGATCACACGCTACGTTTGTTGCTCTGTGAGTGCGTATTCGCCGCGGGACTGCTGGGCGCCGGCTGTCGAGCCCCTGCCCGCACGAGCCTAGGTCCAACACCTGGGCAGATGGAGCAAACACTGGCGCAGCCTGCCAGCGGCCAGATCGGGACCGATCTCGAGCGTGTCGATATCGAACCCGACCCCATGCGCTCGGGGGCCATGTATTTGCCGACCGATGACCCAACTCGGCCGCGCGTGCGCTACGTCGACGGTCAAGTAGCGCTCAATCGCTCGTGCATGGTTCGCATCGAGAACAAACTGAACCGCGCGGTTCCGCCCATGTACGTCAATGGGCAAGCACTCGGATTTTGTTGAACGCCGTGTCCCGACGTCTTCGTGCAAGACGTCTGCAGTCTGATCCGGCGCCAAGGACTGCGATTCCAGTGCTATCTCGATCCCCGCCGCGAAGCCGTGCTGGACGCGGAGCACAGTGTGCGCTTGAACTGGGAAACGTACCTGTTCTGCGACCAGTGGGAACGCGAGCGTTTCCTCGCCGATCCTGTGCTGTATTGCGGACTCTTGACCGATCCCGTCAGCAGGAGCCGATTTCGACCGCAAGCAAACGCACCGCGCGTGGTCGACGAGGGCGTGGCGTACTACTTCGCAACGCCCGCGCACGCCGCGCACTTTCAGGCCGATCCCAAACGCTATCGCACGCCAATGTGGAAGATGCCAGGGGTGGAGTCCACATCACACCCCTGAAGATCCAAGTTAGGTCGCAGCGCAGTGAGCGATCACTTGGCGGCCTTCTTCGCCTCGTGGGCCAGACGCGGCGAAGGAAGCGGCCGCAGCCACATCGGCAATGAGGGCCTGCCTGGTGCACGTAGTGGACCGTTGGCGGCGCGGAACTAGGCGTTTGGCGTGGCGGCGTATAGCGTCAACACGCGCCCGCCATTTGGGCCGATCAGTGTACTTGAGCGGCGGTTGCCGGCGAACTCCAGCAAAGTGGAACCGGGCAGCTGCAACACGTTCAGTGTACTTGAGCGGCGGTTGCCGGCGAACTCCAGCGTGCTTTGATTTGGGTCCACCCAAATCAAAAGTGTACTTGAGCGGCATCCAAATCGAGCAACGTTCATGCGCGTTACTGCAGCGCACCCAAGACCAATTCGCACTCGATTCCGCCGTTGGAGAGCGGGATCGAGCGCGCATCATCCAGCGCTTCCAGTCGTCCGCGCAGTTCGTGGGGCAAGAGCAGCGCCGCGTGGTAGCCGCTCGCTTTGCTAAGCACGCGCTCGTTCCACACACGTAGCAACTGGTCCAGTTCGCGCCGGTCTCCCACGCGTTCGCCGTAGGGCAAATTGGAGACCAGCCACGCGTTCCAGCCCTTGACCACTGTCCAATCCTCGGCGCGCGCGCTTTCGATCACGATCTTGTCTTCGAACCCGGCCGCGGCCGCGTTTTCGAGCGCGCCTTGCACGGCCGTCGAATCGCGGTCCAGTCCCACCAGGCGTTGCTTGCTGCGCAATTTGCCCCGTGCTCGGATCGGCGCTGCGAATTTGGCGTAACCGGCAGCGTCGTGGCCGGGGATTCGCTCGAAGGCGTACGCCCGCCCGTAGCGCCCCGGCGCGAAACCGCCCGCCAGCAAGGCCGCCTCGATCAAGATCGTTCCCGAGCCGCAAAACGAATCCACGATCGGCGCGCGATGGTCCCAACTGGAATAGCGCAGCATTCCAGCGGCTAGCGTTTCCGCCAGCGGCGCGCGGCCCTGGAACTTGCGCCAACCGCGCTTGTACAGCGCTTCGCCGGACGTATCTAGGTGCAGCGAGGCAACATCGCGTGCCACGTGCACGTGCAGCCACAAATCGGCATCGTCCTTGTCGACCGTGGGGCGCTGACCGGTCTTGTCGCGCAATTGGTCGACGATCGCGTCCTTCACGCGTTGGGTGATGAACTGCGTGTGTTCCAGCTGCGAGGCGGTGGTCGTGGCGCGCACGGCCAGCGTGGCTTCGGCCTTCAGGAAGCGCTGCCAGTCGATCGCTTGCACTCCCTGGTAGAGCTCGTCGGCGTTGGCCGCCGCAAAGCGTGCTAGACGCCACAGCACGCGCGTCGCGGTGAACAGCTCCAAATTCGCGCGCCAAGCCAGTGTCAAGTCGCCGTCGAAGCGCACGCCTCCGACTTGGCGTTCGATGCGCACGGCCTTGAGGGCTAGCAACTCTTCGTGCAGCAAGGGTTCGAGCCCCTTGGCGCAGGTGGCGAAAAACGTTTCCAAAATGGGTGGCCGCCTAGTGGGCCTGGGCCGGCCCCGGCTCCGGAGAGGAATCCATGCGGTGAGCCTTGCGTCCGCCGCGTTCGACTCGCGCAGGCGAACCGCCCTGCTGCCCGAGCGCGGCCGCGGTTTGCACGGCGCGTTCGACGAGTTCGCGCGCCCCTTGGTGCAGTTCCCGGTTGTTCTGGACGAAGGCTACGTTGTGCTCCATATCTTCCGCCGTCCAGCCGCGGCTGTGGGCGATGAACGGGAACTGGGGGAAATGAAAGCCCAACTCGGCGAAGAACAGCAGCATCTGGCCGGCCACGGCTTGCACGTTGTCCTGGCCGCCGGTGATCACGAAGCTGGCGACTTTGTTCGACAGCAGCACCCGGTCTTGGATGGTGACCTGGTTTTGCACGCAGTTGAGGCGTTCGGCCATCTTGAAGTACAGCGCGCTGGCCGCGCCCCAGCGGATGGGGGTCGCCACGAGCACGACGTCGGCCCAGAACACCAGCGCCTCGTAGACCTGCTCCATCTGGTCTTTTGGATCCATCTGCGTGATCGAGCAGGGCCAAGTGCAAGCTCTGGCGGCTTTGGAGTAGTAGCCTTCGCAGGCGCGGAAGCTGAGCTCGCGCAGGGCAATTTTCTTGGTAGGGAGGGATAGTTTCGTGCGCGCGTGCTCCAGCGCCGTGTCGAGCAAGGCTTCCGAGGTCGAGTAGCGCGGGTTAGCGGGGTCGATGACCGTCGTGGAAATGCCCAAGACGCGCAGCGGGCCGCTGGCGCGCTCGGTGGAGCGTTCCAGCGGGTGCTTCGGATGGGGGGCCTTTTTGCGCCCAGTGAGCGGCTCTTGGCGCACCAGCAGCCTCCCGGCTTGCTCCTTGAGCGCGAAGGAGGGCACGCAGTCGGCTTCATAGCCAGGCTCGCCGACGCCGCGCTCGCGATGGAACTTCCAGCCATGCCACGGACACACGATGAAGTCGCCATCGAGGCGCCCCTCGCCCAGTGGGCCGCCGACGTGGTTGCAGGCGCCGTGCACTGCTCCGAAGCGGCCGTCCTTGTAGGAAAGCGCGAGTTTGAGCCGCCCTACGCTGACTTGCTGCAAAGGTCGCTGCTTGAGCTCCAGGATCGAGCCCAGATCCAGCCAGGTGTCTTGTTCCATGGCCTTGGAATCCTACGCATCCGACCCTCGTCGTGCACTCTCATGCGGGGCATTCAGGCCGCACGGCGCAGCGACGCGCGCTAACCTGTACGGCTGTAGCCATGCCGCCAGGACAGCGCATCGTGGTCTTGACCGGGGCCGGGATTTCGGCCGATTCCGGATTGGCGACGTTTCGCGGCGGCGGGGGCCTTTGGGAAGGTAGGCGCGTCGAGGATGTCGCGACCCCGCAAGGCTGGCGCGCCAATCCGGCGCTCGTGTGGGCGTTCTATCAAGCGCGCCGCGCGGCTCTCGGCGGAGTCGAGCCCAATCTCGCCCACGCGGCCCTGGCGCGCCTGCAGCGCGAGGGTGCCGCGCGCGGCGATGCAGTCACGATCTTCACGCAGAACGTGGACAACTTGCACGAGCGCTCCGGCGCGAGCGTGTACCACGTGCACGGCGAACTGGAAGTCCTGCGCTGCGAAGCCTGCGGGAAGAGCGTGCGCGAACTCACGCACCTGGACCCAGATGTGTTCGTACCCTGCGCGAGTTGCTCCGCGCCCCGCTTGCGGCCCGACGTGGTGTGGTTTGGGGAGATGCCCTACTTCCAGGACGAGGTCGAGAGCGCTTTGCTCGCTTGCGACGTGTTCCTCGCCATTGGCACCAGCGGGGAAGTTTACCCGGCTGCCGGTTGGCTGGCGGTGGCCCGCGCGCGTGGGGCGCGCACGATCGTGCAGGCCTTGGACGCGCCTTCGAACCTGAATTCCGCGGACGAGTTCCAAGGCGGCCGCGCGGCGGACCTGGTACCTGGGCTGGTTGCGTCCCTGGGGCGCTGGCGCGGGCCTTAGTCCGATCATTTCGGAATTTTTTCGTGGGCAGTTGGCCGCCCACGGAGGTCTTTTGCGCCTAGGTAGGGCAGTTCGCCTTTCATAGGGTCCGCGCCTGCCGCGGACATTTTCCGCCCTCCCTTAGCCAGGTGTATAGCCATGCGTTGCCCCGGCCTATTCCGTTTGGTTCTGATCGCCGCGATCGCCTTGGGCAGCGGACAAGCTGCCTTTGCCCAATCGACTGACGTGACCCAGACGCCCAACAACTTGGGCGCCGGCATCAAAAAGTCGCTCGTGGAACAAATCGGGACCGGACGCGGCGACGCGTTCACGCCGAATTCGTCGCTGTTCTTGATTCGGCGCGACGCCTTCCGCTCGATCGTGCGCGGCCGGCAGCTGTTTCAGCGCAAGTTCACGGATGCCCAGGGCCTAGGGCCGCGGCTCAACGACGGCATAGGAGACATCCACAGCACTCCTGGCGTTGGCGCGGGACTTGCCGACAGTTGCGCGGCCTGCCACAGCCGTCCCTTCGGATCGGCCGGCGTGGGTGGCAATGTGTTCACGCGGCCGGAAAGTCGCGACGCGCCGCACCTATTCGGACTGGGGCTCAAGGAAATGCTGGCCGACGAAATGACCCAGCAGCTGCGTGCAACGCGCGAGCGCGCCAAGAACCTCGCGGCGCAGCAAGGGGCGAACGTCACGTTGGCTCTGGTCGCCAAGGGCGTATCCTTCGGCTCGATCACGGCTACTCCCAGCGGCACGTTCGACACCTCCCTAGTCACGGGCGTCGACGCGGACCTGCGCGTGCGGCCGTTTTTCGCGCAAGGCAAGACCATTTCGATCCGCGAATTCGCGGTGGGGGCGTTCAAGGCCGAAATGGGCCTGGAAGCTGCTGATCCAGACTTGCTGGCGGCATCCTCCGGCGCCGACGTAGTCACACCGTCCGGTATGCGCTTGTCTGGATCGATCGATCAGATCGAGGCACCGCCCGTGGCCGGCCCGGCGGTTGACGGGGACGGCGATGGAGTCGTCAACGAGGTCCCGGTCAGCTTGGTCGACCATATGGAGTTCTACCTGCTCAACTATTTCAAGCCCGGCCAGGGGCCGCTGAGCGCGGCGACGGAGAACGGCCTGGCACATTTCTCGGCCATAGGCTGCGCGGTGTGCCATGTTCCCAGCCTGACCATCGAACGCGATCGACGGGTGGCCGATGTCGAAACCATCTTCGATGCGCAGAACGGCAACCTGTTCTCGCGTTTGTTCGCCACGGCCGCACCCAAATTCACCGCGATCGACGACGGCAGCGGCTTCCCAGCGCTCCAGCGCCCCAAGCAAGCGGCCTTCGAAGTGCAGGGATTTTTCAGTGACCTCAAGCGCCACGATCTGGGCCTGGCATTCCACGAACGCAACTTTGACGGCAGCGTCACCAAGCAGTTCGTGACCACACCGCTTTGGGGCGTGGGTTCGACTGCGCCCTACGGCCACGATGGCCGCAGCGCGACCCTGGAAGACGTGGTCCTGCGCCACGGCGGCGAAGCACTGGCCGCGCGCACGGCTTTCGAGCAACTGCCCGCACAAGCCAAGTCCGAGCTGTATGCGTTCCTAGGGTCCTTGGTGCTGTTCTCACCGCCCGACACGGCATCCAATCTCGCGCCCGCGGACAAGTCGAACCCCCAGTATCCGCTTGCGGCCCACGGCAGCATTGATCTGTCGGTCCTGTTCCACGTCCCCCTGGACAAGGAATAGCTCTAGGCGAGAGTGGCAAACTCATCCCTCGACTTGCGCGCGAGAGATTCCCTAAGGCAGCGGGGGAAGCCTGCGACAGGCATTGGCGATGCGCGCTATATTCAGGTCGTCATGCGGCCCGAAAATCCGGCTTCTCCCGCGCCCGGCGCTAGCGAGTCGGACAATGTGACGGCCCTTTTGCAACAGTCCGCGCGCGGCGATCCAGGCGCTCTCGAGCGTCTGATGGAGGCGGTGCACGCGCAACTACGTGCGCTCGCTCACGCGCAGATGCGCAAGGAAAAAGCTGGGCACACACTGCAGCCCACGGCCTTGGTTCATGAAGCCTATCTCCGTCTAGGTGCTCCGTCGCAGTTGTCGGCGCAGTTGTCGGCGCAGGACCGCAGCCAGTTCTTTCGCGCCGCAGTGCAAGCCATGCGCCGCATCCTGATCGACCGCGCGCGCAGCAAAGGCGCCATCAAGCGCGGCGGCGGCCAAGCGGCGCTGCAGATCGCGTCGGTGAGTGACGCCCTGGCGGACGAGAACACCAGCGCATTCCTGGAGCTCGACGAAGCCATGCAGCAGCTTGCCGCGGCGCATCCCAAGACCGCCGAGATCGTGCGGCTCAAGTTCTACACGGGGGCGGATGACGCCACCGCGGCCCAGACTCTGGGGATCTCGGAGCGCACGGTGCGCCGGGAATGGGTCTTTGCGCGCGCGTGGCTGCGCCTCAAGCTTCAAGAACCCACCTAGAGCGGTGCCGCATGTCCACGGTCCTCGAACAGCGCGCCAAGCAGATCTTCGAAGAAGCCGTGGAACTGGAGAGCGCTGCGCGTGCTGCGTTCGTGCGCGAGCAGTGTGCACAAGACGGCAAGCTACGCGGCCGCGTAGAAGAGCTGCTCATGGCCGCCGAGTCAGGTGGTAATTTCCTGCGCGCGGAGCCGGCGTCGCTGTCCGGCGCCGGCGACCAAGTCGGAGACCAAATCGGTCCCTACACGTTGCTGGAACGTCTGGGAGAGGGCGGCTTTGGAACGGTGTTCTTGGCCGAGCAGCACACACCCGTTCAGCGCCGCGTGGCTCTCAAGTTACTCAAGTTGGGCATGGATTCGCGCGCGGTTCTGGCGCGATTCGCGCTCGAACGCCAGGCCCTGGCGGCCATGGACCATCCCCACATCGCGCGCATTTTCGACGCGGGAGTGACCGCCACGGGTCGTCCGTATTTTTCCATGGAGTATGTGGCAGGCCGGCCGATCACCAGCTATTGCGACGAGCAGCACGCACGCATCGAAGCGCGCATCGGGCTCATGCTGCAAGTGTGTGCGGCCGTGGGACACGCGCACACCAAAGGCATCGTGCATCGCGACATCAAGCCCGCCAATGTGCTCGTGTCCACGATCGACGGCAAAGCGCTGGTCAAGGTGATCGATTTCGGCATTGCCAAGGCCGTCGATTCCGGTCTGGCGGGCGGGGAGGCGCTGACCGAGCAGGCGCAGTCGCCGGGTACGCCCGAGTACATGAGCCCCGAACAGGCCGGATCCACGGGGGACATCGACACACGCAGCGACGTGTACTCGCTGGGGGCGCTGCTGTACGAACTGATGGTCGGCGCTCCACCCTTCCGTCCGGTGGATTTGCGCGGCAAGACCAGCGACGAGATCCGGCGCATCGTGCGCGAAGTGGACCCGCCGCTGGCCAGTGCACGGGCGCGGGCGCTTTCGCCCCAAGCGTTTGCGCACTTGGCCGAGCTGCGCTCCAGCAAGCCGGAAGCCCTGAAAGCCATGCTGGTGGGGGAGCTGGATTGGATCGCTGCGCGGGCGCTCGAAAAAGCGCGCAGCCGGCGCTACTCGTCGGCCGACGCGCTGCAAGCCGATCTGCAATGTCTCTTGGACGGGCGAGTCGTTGCCGCAGTGCCGCCTAGTACTGGATACCGACTGCGCAAGCTCGTGCTCCGTCATAGAGCGGCGGTCCTGTCCAGTGTGGCAGTAGCCGTAACTTTGCTCCTGGGAACCATCGGCACCAGCATTGGCTGGATGCGCACCGTGGAGGCGCGGCGTGCCACCGAAGAGCAGCGGGACATTTCCCTGGCTACGGCGGAGATCTTGATCAAGGACATGCTCAGCGGCGTCGATCCAAGTTACGAGGCAGGTGGATCCGAAGTCACCGTGCGCGAGATGCTGGATCGCGCCGTTACGCGCTTGGATAGCCCCGAGGCGCTCGGGCAAGTGCAGTCGCGGTCGCGCATGGTGGTCGAGAGCGCCGTGCGCTGTGCCGCCGCGAGAGCCTACCGAGCATTGGGACTATCGGACGCGGCCCTGGCCCAAGCGGAACACGCCGAGGCCCTGGCGCGATCCGCGCCGAGTCCACAGCCCGGTTTGCTTTCGAACGCGTTGATTGAACTGGCCGAAGTGCGCCTACACAACTTCGAACCGGAAAGTGCACTCTTGGCAACCCGCGAGGCAACCCAATTGCGGCTGCGTGAGCAAGGGGCTCGCAGCCTGGGCTATGCCGAAGCCTTGAGTGCACAGGCGCGGGCCCACTCCCTCGCCGGCGAATTTGAAACCGCCGACGAACTCACGCAGCACTCCCTGAAACTCTATTCAGAGCTGTGTGGGGAACGCAGCTCTCCAGCAGCCATTCTGCTGACCGAGCTGGGCCGAATTCGCGTCAAACGGGGGCAGGCCGGTGACGGAATCTTGCTCCTGGACCGTGCCGCCGAAGTCTTTCGGGAGCTTTTCGGCGCGCAGCACGTCTTCTACGTGCGCAACCGCATCAGCGCCGGAACCGCGGCCATGCACAACAAGGATTGGTCGTCGGCGGAAAACTACTTCCGCGACGCCAACGTGCAACTGGCACGCTGCTATGGAGATCATCATCCGGAACTGCGGCACGGCCGCACACAACTGGCGTACGTCTGCATCCAACAGGGCACCTTTGCAGAAGCGGAAGCTTTGCTTTCGGTCAACGTGCAGGAAGCTCGCAGTGTGGAAGGAAGACAAGTACTTCCCTACCAGAACAGCTTGTCTCTATTGGCGAACGTCCACACGCGCCTGGGAATGCACCCCCAGGCGCTCCAGGAACTGGAAGAACTCGAGCACAATATGCGGACTGCCGGAAATGGCGGATTTGGCGCATGGCTCGTGGAAACGACTCGCGCCGAACGCGTGCGTACGCACGTACGAGTGCTGCAAGCGCTGTTGCAGTCGGGCGGGTCTGTGGCGAACGATTCGAGTTGGGCGGAGCAATGCCTGGCGACCATGGCACGGCTCGAGCAGGACCTGCTCGGAAGCTTTTGGGCGCTCGAATCCGACAAGGCAGGCACTACCCGCGCATTGTTCGCATCCGAGAGTTACCGCTGCAAGATCGCGCGAGGTTTGGTCGAGCTGTATGCATTGTGGGCCGCACTGCAGTCTGTGCATTCGGAGGGCAGCCACACCGGGTATGCTGCCAGCGAGCTGGAATGCTGGCTGCACAAACTCGAACTCCTGCGCGAACGGGACCAGGATCCCAAATTGTTTACCAAGCAGGACCCTTGAAGTACGGCAGGAGCACTTTCGGTGCGCTGGACGCTGAGCGTGCGCGCAGTGCTGGTGGAGTAGCTAATAGCCAATAGATATTGGAAGTGTCATGGCCATACGCGGCGATGCGTCGCAAGCCGCGATGAGCGCTTCACAAATGCCCGCCTGGCGTCATTCCAGCGATCCAGAACCAACCCTCGACGTCACAAAGCGTAGGATTTGGCCAAACATGGCACGTTCAAAGCCCACGGAAACGACCACAGTCCGGCTCAAGCCTTCCAACGCATTCGACTTGATTCGTTTGCTGGCACGCAGCCAGAGCGACCCGCGCAAGGCGGTGTGCGAACTGGTGCAGAATTCACTCGACGCCCAAGCCGAACGCGTCGACATCACTTGGAAGAACGAGCATGGCGCTAGAGTCTTGCGCATCTGGGACAACGGTCGTGGTGTCTTTCCGCAGCTGTCGCGCGAGGCGGCCCTGCACCAGGTCGCCACGACCATCGGGCACTCGCACAAGCGCGATTTGACTCCCGCTCAGCGCCGCGAACTCATGGCGCTGGGCAAGTACGGCATAGGTCTCATTGGATTTTGGTGTGTCGGCGAGTCGATGGAGATCCGCAGCCGCGTCGGCGGTGGCGACGTTCTCATCCTGCGCCTAGAGCGCGACAAGGAAAGCGCTTCGATCATTCGGGCGCGTTCGCGGCGGCTTGACGAGGCGGATACTTTCACGGAAGTCGTCATACGCGGGATCTTGCAGGGCGCCGAGCGTCAGGTT